>DAIUBZ010000001.1:0-36941 GCA_036846445.1 Sphingopyxis sp.
TGGAGCAGCGCCTGTTTTTCCTTTTGGTCGATGAAAATCGCCAATTGCTGGACCCGGGTGGCGGTGGTGGCCTGGGGTGTCACCGACACCTCGATCGGATTGTGCAGGAACTGGCTGGCCAGCCCGCGAATCTCGGACGGCATGGTGGCCGAGAAGAACAGATTCTGCCGCCGCTGGGGCAGCAATTTGGCAATGCGCTTCAGGCTGTGGATAAAGCCCATGTCCATCATCTGATCGGCCTCATCCAGCACAAAAATCTGGACATCATTCAGGGTCAGCGCGCGCTGGTCGATCAAATCCAGCAAGCGGCCCGGCGTGGCCACCAGCACATCCAGCCCGGATTGAAACCGGCGGATCTGGCGGTTGATCGGCACCCCGCCAAACACGGTTTCCACCGAAATTCCGGAAAACCGGCTGTAATCGCGGCAACTTTGGGCAATTTGCGCGGCCAGTTCCCGCGTGGGCGACAGGATCAGCATCCGGCAACCCTTCACCGGCGATGGCCGGGGATTGGTAATCAGATGGTGCAGCGACGGCAGGGCAAAGGCCGCCGTCTTGCCGGTGCCGGTCTGGGCAATGCCGCACAGATCGCGGCCATCCAACAGCGCCGGAATCGCCTGCGCCTGAATCGGGGTCGGCACCGTGTAATTTTGGGCGGCCAGCCCGCGCATCAACGCGTCGGTCAGGCCAAAGTCAGAAAAATTCGTCATGGATCATTCCAATATCAAGGCTCGCCCGGCGGCATGGCCAGTGGCCACGACCGACAGGTCCGCGGGGGTGAAATCTGCCCGCGTGAATGGGAAGCCTTCGACAGGTTCTTGCGTCAGCACCCGGCCCACTTGCGGGCCAATCGGCCCATGGTCACGCTGCCGGATATGCGGGCAACCAAAATGGCCGCCAATACTGCGCTAGAACAGAGAATACAGCAGTTCCGCACGATTTGCAAGGGTTTAGCGCAGCAGGATGAACAGGCCCACCGCCACCACCATGGCGACAAAGCCATATCGCAGCAGTTCAGCCCTGCTGTCCAGCCGCCGCAGGATCGGCATGGCAAGGCCGGTGCCCACCGCCCCGCCCGCGACCAGCGCCGCCAGCACCGGCCATATGAGCTGGCCCGACACGGCATAGGCCGCGCTGGTCGCGCCGCCAAACAGGGTCACCGACACCAGCGATGACGCCGCCGCATTGCCCAGCGTCATGCCGGTTGCCGCCATCAGCCCCGGGGCGATCAAAAAGCCGCCGCCAATCCCGAAAAAGCCCGCCGCAATGCCCACCAGCAACCCGATGGGTGCCAATTTCCAGACCATGGCCCCGGTCAGCCGCGCCGCCGGATTGCCCGCACTGCGGCGCGGGATCAACATGGATACGGCAATGACGATCATCGCCGCGCCAAACAATCGCAGCAACAGCGCGCCATCGACCCGCAGCGCCAGTTGCACCCCCAGCACCGATCCGGTGACTCCAGCGAGCGCAAACACGCTGGCACACGGCCATTTCACCCGGCCCGCCCGGGCCTGGACGGCAAGGCCGGTGGCCGCATTGACCGCCACTGCCGCCGCCGAGGTGGCGATGGCGGCGTGGGTGTCAGCAATGCCAACCACATAGATCAACCAGGGCGTCGCCAGCACCGACCCGCCGCCCCCAAACAGGGTCAGCAGCAAGCCAACGAGCAATCCGCCAGTCGCAGCGAGAAGCAGGCTTTCGATCATGATTGTGACCCGCCGCCCGCCGGATCAGGCCGCCGCCCGCCGGTTCCACGGGGCCAGCATCAACACCCGCGCCATGCCGCAAAATCCGGTTATCCCGGCGAACAGCAATCCCGCCCCGACAAAGGCCGACAGGCCGAACCATGCCGGGGCCACAACTGCGCCCAGCACCGCGCCGGTCAGGATCATGAGGCCAGCCGCAATCTGAACCTGGCGCATGATTTCCAGCGGGGCATGGCCATTGCGGACGAGGGGGAGACCGGCCCGCGCCCACGCGTCAACCCCGCCGTCCAACATCAATGCGCGGCCATGAACCCCGGTCGCCAGCCGGTCGCAGGCACCGGCCGTGCGCATCCCGCTGCGGCAAGTGAAGATGACGTCTGTATCGGGCGCATTGGCGGCACCCGCCAATTGCATTTCGTCCCATGTGGACAGCGGACGCAACTGCGCCGCCGCGATATGGACGCGGGCATATTCATCAGCTTCGCGAATGTCGATCAGCACAGCGGTGCCCGCCGCCAGGTGGCGGTGGGCGTCGGCGGGGGTGATGGGGGTCAGGCTGGTCATGGCGTCGTTCCTGTCGTCAGTTCGGGGGGACAATAAATGGCGGCCAGCACCGCAATAACCCGGAGCGCCGCCGGGTCATCCAGCCGGTAATAGATGGTCTGGCCCGCCCGCCGGGTGGCCAGAATGCCATCGGCGCGCAGCCGGGCCAGATGCTGGGACAGCGCCGATTGCGACAGGCCGACCCTTTGTTGCAAATCGCCGACCGACCGTTCGCCATCGGCCAGTTGGCACAGGATCATCAGCCGCCGTTCATTGGCAAGCAGGCGCAGCAAATCCGCCGCGCGCGCCGCGCTGGCCTGAAACAGGGCAAGGTTGTGGGCGGTCAAATCCATCATGGGATCAATATATAAGTTGATTCTAAATAAGCAAGTGATAATATATCGACCAAGGAGAATCACCATGTCCGACCAGTCCCGTCCCGATGTCGCCGCCTTTTTCGACGATGCGACCAACACCGTCAGCTATATTGTCAGCGACCCCGCCACCGGCACGGCGGCGATCATCGACCCGGTGCTGGATTTCAGCGCCAATGACGGCCGCACCAGCACGGCATCGGCGGACCGGCTGTTGGCGGCGCTGCGCGATCGTGGGCTGCGGCTGGCGTGGGTGTTGGAAACCCACGCCCACGCCGACCATCTGTCGGCGGCGCATTATCTGCACGCACAAAGCGGCGCACCAATCGTGATCGGCGACCATATCCGCGATGTCCAGGCAGCGTTCATTCCGCTGTTTGGCGCCGACGATGTGGCGGCGGACGGCAGCGCCTTCCACCGGCTGCTGGCGGATGGCGATATGCTGCCGCTGGGCGATCTGACCCTGCGCGCGTTGCACACGCCGGGGCACACTCCGGCCTGTATGACCTATGTTATCGGCGATGCCGCCTTTGTCGGCGACACTTTGTTCATGCCCGATTATGGCACGGCGCGCTGTGATTTTCCGGGTGGGGACGCCGCCACCCTCTATCGCTCGGTCCAGCGCATATTGGCGCTGCCTGCGGCCACACGCATCTTTACCGGCCATGATTATCTGCCCGCCGGGCGACAGGAATATGCGTGGGAAAGCAGCGTCGCCGCCCAACGCGCCACCAATATCCATATCCATCAGGGGGTCAGCGAGGCCGATTTTGTCGCCATGCGGACCGCCCGCGATGCGACGCTGGCCGCACCCCGGCTGATCCTGCCGTCGCTTCAGGTGAATATTCGCGCCGGGGCCATGCCGCCCGCCGACCGGGATGGCCGGGTGCGGCTGCGCATCCCGGTCAATATATTTTGAGCCGGTCCCAAGATACCGGCTGATATGCGCTAAGCCCTGTCCCAATCTGGGCCGGCTGGCGCAGCGCGACAAAGCCGATTGACAAGCCCAACCGATTTCCGCCTATGTAGAACATAATAGGAACATCAGCGAATCGCTGCCCTTGCGAGTCGCTGCCTGTGGTGGAGCATCAGGATGGAAATGGCGAGGCGAAACCCGGTCCAGGCATCGCCGTCCACAACGGCGGCGGCGGATGCACGCCTGTATTTTGGCTGTGCGGCGCTGGATGCCCGCCTGGAAAGCGGGGGGCGGGGCGGCGGCCTGCCCCGCGCGGCACTGCACGAATTTGGCGTGGTGAGTGATGATGATGCGGCCAGTGCGGCGGCGCTGGCACTGGGGCTGGCGGCGCGGGCCAGCGGGGGCGGGGATGGCACGATATTGTGGCTGCGCGATCTGGCCGAACCGGGGCGGGGCGGCACCGGCGGCGGGCTGTATGGACCGGGGCTGGCCGAATTGGGGATTAACCCGGCGCGGGTGCTGCTGATCGACGCGCCGGGGCATCTGGCCCAATTGCGCGCCGCCGCCGATATTGCCCGCTGCCGCGCCGGGGCGGTGCTGGTGCTGGCGCTGGGGCCGCACGCGCCGCCGCTGGACCTGACCGCCACCCGGCGGCTGGCGCTGGCGGCGGAACAGAGCGGCACGCCGGTGCTGCTGCTCTCGCCCGCCCGCCATGCCGCCGCCGGACCGGACCGCGCCGTCTTTGCCGCGCCGTCGGCGGCATTCAGCCGGTGGCAGGTGGCCAGCGCCCCATCGCCTGCCCGGCACTATCCCGCCGCGCCGGGGCCGCCGGCCTTTGCCCTGTCGCTGTGCCGCCATCGCGGCGGTGTTTCGCCCTTTGTCTGGACTGTGGAATGGAATCGTGACCAACGCGCCTGTATCAGCCCTCACCCCGCCGACCAGCCGCCGCTTTCTGGCGCTGTATTTGCCGTGGCTGGCGGTAGAGGCGTGGGCGACGGCGGGACAGCAGACGGGGCGGCGGGCGGAGCAGGCTGGAGGCGGCAGCACGCCGCCTGATCCTGCCGCCGCGCGCGGGTATGAACCGCCATTTGCCGCCCCATTTGCCCTGATCGCGCCGGATCGCGGTGCGCTGCGGCTGGCCGCGCCCTGTCCGCGCAGCACCGCCATGGGGCTGCGCCCCGGCCAGCCGCTGGCCGACGCCCGGGCGCTGGTGCCAGAATTGACGGTGGCGATGGCCGATGCCGATGTGGCAGCGGCGGCGCTGACCCGGCTGGCCGATGCGGCAGAGGCCTTTACCCCCGCCGTGGCCAGCGATGCCGCCATCCCGGCGCTGCTGCTGGACATTGCCGGGGCCACCCATTTTTGGGCCAGCGCCGATGATGCCCCGGATGCCGCAGCGGCGGCGGCCGAGGCGCGGCTGGCCGCCGCTGCGATCCGCCGGATTGGCGCGCTGGGCTTCACCGCCCGGGCCGGGCTGGCCGCCACCCCCGATGCCGCCGCCGCCTGTGCCATTTATGGCTGTGACGCGGCCGACATTGGCCTGTTGCCGGTGGCCGCATTGCGGCTGGATGCCGACAGCGAGGCCGGGCTGGCCCGCGCCGGGCTGCGCACGGTGGGCGCGGTGGCGGCGCGGCCGCGCGGGGCGCTGGCGGCGCGCTTTGGCGCGGCACTGGTGGACCGGATTGACCGCTTGCTGGGCCGGGTGGACGCCCGCATCACCCCGCGCCGCCGTGCTCCGCCGATCACCGCCGCCCGCAATTTTGCCCAGCCCATCGCCCATCTGGACACGGTGCGGCTGGTGCTGGCGGAATTGCTGGGCGATCTGGCCCGGCAATTGGCGGCGCGCGGGCGCGGCGGGCGGCGCTTTGCCGTGCGCTTTGACCGCAGCGACGGGGCACAGCGGCACATCGCCATCGACACCGCCGCCGCCACCCGCGACGGCGCGCTGATCGCCCGCTTGCTGGACGAACATCTGGACGGGCTGGCCGACCCGCTGGACCCCGGCTTTGGCTTTGATGCCATGCTGGCCGCCGCCGTGCGCCATGAACCGCTGGCCGATGACCAATTGACGCTGATGGGCGGCACCGAACATGGCGCGGCGCAGCAAGCCGCCATGGCCGAATTGATCGACCGGCTGGGCGCGCGCTGGGGGCCACAGATGGTGAAGCGGCTGGCCCCCCATGCCAGCCACATTCCCGAACAGGCGGCGTTGTTGCTGCCTGTCACCAGCGCCGCGCCCGCGCCCGCCGCCGACTGGCCGCAGCCAGAGGCGGGCGAGCCGCCGCTGCGCCCATTTCACCTGTTTGATCCGCCGCAATTGGTCGAGGTGATTGCCGAAGTGCCCGACGGTCCGCCGCGCCAATTCCGCTGGCGGCGGCGGCTGCACCATATTCGCCGCCACGACGGGCCGGAACGCATCGCGCCGGAATGGTGGCGGCGTCCGCCCGGCCAGCCCCAGCCGCCAACCCGCGATTATTATCGGGTGGAGGACGCCAGTGGTCGCCGATTCTGGATGTTTCGCCACGGGCTTTACGGCAGCGAACGGGCCAATCCGCGCTGGTATATCCACGGGCTGTTTGCATGACCGCGCCCGCCCTTCCACCCCCCTATGCCGACCCGGTGGCGGCCAGCCATTATAGTTTTTTGCGCGGGGCATCGTCCGGCGCGGCGCTGGTGGAGCGCGCGCTGGCGCTGGGGCTGGCCGGGCTGGGCATTGCCGATCGCAACAGCGTGGCCGGGGTGGTGCGCGCCCATGTCGCCCTGCGCGATGCGAAAGCGGCGGGGACGGCGGGGGCGGCGGATTTCCGGCTGATTGTGGGCGCGCGCCTGTGCTTTGCCGATGGCACGCCGGACATTGCCGCATATCCCGCCGACCGGGCGGGCTGGGGCGCGCTGACCCGGCTGCTGACCCTGGGCAATCGCCGCGCGGTCAAGGGCGAATGCTGCTTGACCCTGCCCGATTTGCTGGCGCTAAGCGGGGGTGGGGCTGGCGCACCACTGCAATTGATCCTGCTGCCCGATCCGGCGCGGATGCCGGGTGCGGGCGATGCGGCGGTGCTGGGCCAGGTGGCGGCGGCCTTCCCCGGCGCGCTGTGGCTGGGCGCGGTCATGCCGCGCGGCGGGCGCGATGGGCGGCGGCTGGCGGCGCTGGCCGCCATCGCCGATGCGGCGGGCGTCCCGCTGATCGCCACCAGCGACGCGCTTTACGCCGATGCCGCCGCCCGCCCGCTGCACGATGTGATGACCGCCATCCGCTGTCACACCCCGGTGGCGCGGGCGGGCAAGCGGCTGGCGGCCAATGCCGAACGCCATTTGCACGGCCCCGCCGAAATCGCCCGGCTGTTCGCCGCCCATCCCGATGCGGTGGCACAGACTGCGCGCTTTTTCGCCGGGATCCGCTTTTCGCTCGACCAATTGCGCTATGAATATCCCGGCGAGCCGGTGCCACCGGGCTATGATGCCCAGGGGTGGCTGACCGAATTGGTGCGCCGCCGCGCCGCCGCGCGCTGGCCAGACGGGGTGCCACCCGCGATGCAGGCGCTGATCGACGAGGAATTGCCGCTGATCGCGCAAATGGAATATGCGCCCTATTTCCTGACCGTCCACGACATTGTCGCCTGGGCGCAAGCGCGCGGCATTTTGTGCCAGGGGCGGGGCAGCGCCGCCAATTCCGCCGTCTGTTACATATTGGGGATTACGGCGGTGGACCCCAGCAAATATAATCTGTTGTTTTCGCGTTTCATTTCCGAAGAACGCCGCGAACCGCCCGACATTGATGTCGATTTTGAACATGAACGGCGCGAGGAGGTGATCCAATATATCTATGCCCGCTATGGCCGCGACCGCGCCGCCATTGCCGCCACCACCATCCATTATCGCCCGCGCAGCGCGGTGCGCGAGGTCGGCAAGGCGCTGGGCCTGTCGCAAGATGTCACCGCCCGGCTGGCATCGACCATCTGGGGCAGTTTTTCGGGCAAATTGGACGAGGCCCGCTTTGCCGAGGCGGGGTTCGACATCCACAATCCCGAAATCGCCCGGGTGAACGGCATTGTTCAGCAATTGCTGATGACCCCGCGCCATTTGTCGCAGCACGTCGGCGGCTTTGTGCTGACCGCCGGGCGGCTGGATGAATTGGTGCCGATTTGCAACGCCGCCATGCCGGACCGGACGTTCATCGAATGGGACAAGGATGATATTGACGCACTGGGGTTGATGAAGGTCGATGTGCTGGCGCTGGGGATGCTGACGTGCATTGCCAAGGCATTTGATCTGGTCGCGGCCACCGGCGGCCCCCGCTATACGCTGGACAGCGTGCCCGATGATGCGCCCGATGTTTATGCCATGCTGGGGCGCGGCGACAGCATCGGCATTTTCCAGATTGAAAGCCGCGCCCAGATGAACATGCTGCCCCGCATCCGGCCGCGCTGTTTTTACGATCTGGCGATTCAGGTGGCGATTGTCCGCCCGGGGCCGATCCAGGGCGAAATGGTTCACCCCTATTTGCGGCGGCGGCAGGGGCGCGAGCCGGTGGAATTTCCCTCGCCCCACCCCGATCACGGCCCGGCGGACGAATTGGAACAGGTGCTGGGCAAGACGCTGGGCGTGCCATTGTTTCAGGAACAGGCGATGAAGCTGGCGATTGTTGCGGCGGGCTTCACCCCCAGCGAAGCGAATATGTTGCGCCGGTCGATGGCGACATTCCGCCGGGTGGGCGGGATGCACACATTTTGGGACAAATTGGTCGGCGGCATGGTCGCGCGCGGCTATGAACCGCAATTTGCCGAACGCTGTTTTCGCCAGATCGAAGGCTTTGGCAGCTATGGCTTTCCCGAAAGCCACGCCATCGCCTTTGCCCGGCTGGTGTGGGTCAGCGCCTATTTGCGCTGCCGCTATCCCGCCGCCTTTGCCGCCGCTTTGCTCAATGCCCAGCCGATGGGATTTTACGCGCCCGCGCAAATCGTGCGCGATGCTCAGGACCATGGCGTCACCGTGCTGGGGGTTGATGTGAACGCCAGCGGCTGGGACAACCGGCTGGAACCCACGGATGGTGGGTGGGCGCTGCGGCTGGGCTTGCGCCAGATTGACGGTTTTCGTGCGGTGTGGGCCGATGCGATTGCCGGGGTTCAGGCTGAACCCTTTGCCAGCATCGAAGATGCCGCCCGCCGCGCCGCCCTGCCCCCGCCCGCGCTGCGGCTGCTGGCCGATGCCGACGCCTTTGCCAGCATCGGCCTTGGCCGGCGGGCGGCGGCGTGGGATGTGCGGCGCACCCCGGCCCGGCAATTGGACCTGTTTGCCGCCATGGCCGCGCCCGAACTGGCGGCGGAGCCGGATGCCCAGCTACCCACCATGGCGCTGGGCGAGCAGGTGGCGGCGGATTATCAATTGCTGCGGCTCAGCTTGCGCGCCCACCCCATGGCGCTGCTCCGACCCCGCTTTGACGCTGATCGGGCCGCTGATCGGGGCGCTGATCGGGTGGTGCGCTGCGCCGATGTGGGCGCAGCGGGCAATGGCCGCCGGGTCCGCGCCGCCGGGGTGGTGCTGGTGCGCCAGCGCCCGGGCAATGGCAAAGCGATTTTCATCACGATCGAGGATGAAAGCGGCACCGCCAACGTCATATTGTGGGAACGCACCTTTGAACGCCACCGCCGCGCGGTGATGGCGGCGCGCATTTTGCTGATCGAGGGCGAGGTGCAGGTCAGCCCCGAGGGCATTGTCCATCTGATGGCCAGCCGGGTGGTGGACCGCAGCGCCGAACTGGCCCACCTTGGCGACATGGACCTGGCCCCGCTGACCCCGCCGCTGGCCCGTGCCGACGAAGTCGCCCGGCCCATCGCGCCGCGCCGCCGCGCCGCCGCAGATCCGCACCAGAACGCCCAGCCGCTGCCGCCCGCGCGCGACCCGCGCCCCCCCACTGCGCGCCACCCGCGCGATGTGCGGGTGCTGCCCAAATCACGGGATTTTCACTGACGCAATTTGGGGCAATTTGGGGCAATTTGGTGCCGGGCTACCGCTGCGCTACGACCCGCCCCGCGCCGCCGCCCGCGCTTCGACCAGCTTGGCCAGGCTGAGCGCCGTGCCGATGCTGGTGGTGCGGGCACAATCCGCCCCGACCGACGCCGCCGTCGCCATGGCCTCGGCAAACAGGCGGCCGCCGACCGAAATCACCATCACCTCCGCCGGGCGGGCGCGGCGGCTGAGCGCCACCGCATCGCGCAGCGGGTCCAGCCGATCGGCCCGGCGCAGCACATCCGACAGGCCGATATCGACCACATCGGGCCGCTGGTCGCTGATCTGGTTGGCCAGCGCCTCTGCGGTGTCGGGAAAGGCCAGATCGACGGTCCAGCCTGCATTGAAAAACATGTCGCCCAAAAATGACGCGCCCGCCAAATGCCCCTCGCCCGGCGCGGTGGCCAGCAATATGCTGTGCCGCACTGGCGCCATCTGGCCCGCATCGGCGCCGCTGGCCAAATGGCAATAAATGCTGTGCCCGGCCAGTTGCAACACGCTGAGTGCAATCGTCAAATCCATCTCGCAACATTTGTCGGCCAGCCAAATGTCACCCAGCGCCCGCGCCGCCGGTTCCAGCACCTGGCCCACGATCACATCCGCCAGCCACCCGTCGGCTGCCAGCCCGGCGAACAGATCGCCCAAATCATCGTCGCGGCCCGCCAGCGCCAACGCCGCCACCCGGGGCACCACATCCGCCAGCGCGCCGCCATCGCCCGCCGCCGGGCGCGGCGGGGCCAGATTGCGGGCATAAAACTGCATGTCCCACCCGGAAAACAGCCGGGCGGGGATCAATTGCTGGCTCAGCACCTCAATCCGCTGGTGGCGCGGGTCGCGCTGAATCGCCGCCCACACTGCATCGACTGCCGCCGGTTCGCCCTCAAGCGTCTGGAGAAACCGGCTGCCGTCGCACAGCAACATGCCGGTCAGGCCCAGTTTGCGGTTGCGCGCCTGTGCCTGGCCAACCAAATGCTGCAATTGCGCCGCAGTCGGCGGGCGCGTGGCCTGGCTGTGATAGGTAATACTGGCCACCCAGCCAGTCCGGCTTGTCCCGGCAACTTCAGTCATCGCCGCCTCCCGCCAGCCCCTGCTGGCTGCCCGACTCGGCTGCATCGGCCGTGCCTTATTCCCACTATGTGTCAAGTTTTGCTGACACCGCTGCCTCCGTCAAGGCCAAAACGGGCGCCGAGCGCCGCCTCATTCGCCCAGATCAACCCCATTGGCCGCTGCCCAGGCGCGATATTGTCCCCGGGGGTCGCTGCTCGGCTGGGCCAAAATCGCGGGCATTGCCGCCCGCAGGGCCGCCAGATCGAGCGAGCGGACCATGGCCTTGACCGGGCCAACCCCCGCCGGGCTGATCGACAGGCGGCCCAGTCCCAGCCCCAACAGCGCCATCGCCTCCAGTGGCCGCCCGCCCATTTCGCCGCACAGACCAATGTCCACCTTGGCCGCATGGCTTTGCTGAACCACCCGCGACACAAACCGCATGACGGTGGGCGACAACCAATCATAACGTTCCGCCAGCCGAGGATGGGACCGGTCAGCGGCGAACAGAAATTGGGTGAGATCGTTGGTGCCAATCGACAGAAAATCGAGGTGCGGCAGCAACAGGTCCAGCGTCTCGGCCAGCCCCGGCACCTCCAGCATCGCACCATATTGGATCGCCACCGGCATTTTTGTGCCGCGCCGCGCCAGCCAGTCGCGCTGCTGGGCGAACAGCGCGCGGGCGGCGGCAAATTCCCACGGTTCCGACACCATCGGAAACATCACCCGCAAGGTCCGCCCCGCCGCTGCCGTGATCAGCGCCCGCGCCTGCACCTTCAGCAGCCCCTCGCGGTCGAGCGACAGGCGCAGCGCCCGCCAGCCCATCGCCGGATTGTCCTCCCGATCATCTGCGGTGCGCATATAGGGCAGCGCCTTGTCGCCGCCGATGTCCAGCGTGCGAAAAATCACCGGACGCTCACCCGCTGCATCCAGCACATCGCGGTACAGCCGCTGCTGCCGGTCGCGCTGCGGCAAGGTGGCGGAAACCAGAAACTGAAATTCAGTCCGGAACAGGCCAATCCCCGCCGCGCCGGTCAATTCCAGCGCGTTCAAATCCTCGCGCAGCCCGGCGTTGATCATCAATTCCACCGGCTGGCCGTCGCGGCTGACCGCGGGCAGATCGCGCAGCGCCGCCAGGCTGGCCCGCCGCTTCTGGCCAAGCTGAAGCTGGCCGGTGAATTCATCCTGTACCGCCGCACTCGGCCGCACCTGCACCGTGCCATGGTTGGCATCCAGCAACAGCAAATCGCCCTCGCGCACCACGCTGCGCAAATTGCGGACCCGGCCCAGCACCGGCACCCCCATCGCCCGGGCCACGATGATGACATGGGCGGTCAGCGATCCTTCCTCCAGCACCACGCCCTTCAGCCGCCGCCGGTCATATTCCAGCAATTCCGCCGGGCCGAGATTGCGGGCCAGCAAAATGCTGTCCCGGCGCAGGCCAAGCTGCGCCGCCGTGCTCATCTGACCGGACACAATCCGCAGCAGCCGGTTCGACAAATCCTCCAGATCGTGCATCCGGTCGCGCAGCAGCGGGTCGTCAATCTGGCGCATCCGCATCCGGGTGCGTTGTTGCACCCGTTCAATCGCCGCCTCGGCGGTCAGGCCGCTGTCGATCGCCTCGTTAATCCGCCGCGACCAGCCCTCGTCATAGGCAAACATTTTATAGGTATCGAGCACCTCATGATGTTCGCCGCCCGCGCTGAAATCAGCCTGGCTGGCCATCCGCTCAATCTGGTCGCGCATCCGGTCGAATGCCGCGTAAACCCGGCGCCGCTCGGCCTCCGTATCTTCGGCCACCGTCTGGTCGATGATGATCCGGGGCTGGTGAAACACCGCCGCTCCCGCGCCCATGCCCTCCACCATCCGCTGACCAGTCAGCCGCGCGGGCGCGCTCGACAGGCTGCCCGCGCCGCTGGCCTCGGCATCAATCAGCCCGGCACTGCCGATCAATTCGCTGACCACCATCGCCACGGTTTGCAGCGTTTCAATTTCCAGATCGTGGTAACGGCGTGGATCGCGGTGCTGAACACACAGCACCCCCACCGCCTGTTCGCGCCGCACCACCGGCACCCCGGCAAAGCTGGCGAACAATTCCTCGCCGGTTTCCGGGCGATAGGCAAAATCGGGGTGGGCGGCGGCCTCGGCCAGATTCAGCGTCTCAATCCGCTCGGCAATGCTGCCCACCAGCCCCTCGCCCAGCCCCAGCCGGGTCACATGGACCGCCGACTGATTAAGGCCGACCGTGGCGAACAATTCCAGTACCCCGTCGCGCAACAGGTAAATCGAGCACACCTCGCTGTCCAGCGCAGTGCCGATCACCTCGACCACCTGATTCAATTTGGCCTGGGCATTGGCGCGCGACGCCATCACCTCGTGCAACCGGGTCAGGATGGTGCGGGCCGAACGGGCGGCGGATGACGGCGGCGGCGGGGCGGTGGTCATGGCAATTGGCCTACCAGACCCGCCCGCGCCGCGCCATGGCACAATTGGCGCGGGCGGTCAGATCAGGACGGACCGGTCACCGGCGGCTGCACCGCCACGGTCACCGCTGTGGGCGGCGGGGCATAGGCCAGATCCCACGCGGCCGCGTCACGCTGATACCTGGCAAAGGCGGCATAAAAATCCCGGAACGGCTGGTCCATCACATCCAGCCGCCGCCGCGCCTCGGCAAATTGGGTGGCAGCGGGACCGGCGGCAATTTCCTCGGCCATCGGCAGGGCAGCAGCGCAAAAGGCAGGGCCAGCGGTCGGCTGGGCAAAATAGTTGAACAGCCGGGTGGACAAGGCATCGCGAGCGGCGATGCCGTTGGTGCGGCTGGATTTGGCCAGATCGGCGATCACGGCGCGCTCGGCGGCGCGGATCGCCGCGCTGTGATTGGCAACAAAGCGGTTATAGGCGGCGACCAGCGGCACCTCTACCGTGCCCCGACAGCCGACGGCGGCGACATTCAGCGCGGTCCGCACATGCCAGAACGCCCGTTCGCCGCTGACCCCGCTGTTGATCGTGACATATTGGCCGTCCGCGCCAATTGGCGGCAGTTGCTGGGTATCGGCGGCAAAACCGGGCGATTGCGGGCGCGGCGGGATCACCACCACCGGCGGCGGCACGACCAGCGGCGGCGGCGGCGGCGGCAAGGGCGCGGGTTTGGGCGCACAGGCAGCCGCCAGCGCCAGCACCGCACCCAAAGCAAACACCCGCAACCGCCGCATCATCACTCTCCGCCACTCTCTATGCTATTTTGGCCGACGTGTTTGCCACCTAATCACCCCGGCGTCCAGCCAGCGCCGCCCGCGCCTGATCCATCAGTGCGGCAATGATCGCCGCCACCGGCTCGCTGTGGGTCAGCATCCCCACCGATTGCCCGGCCATCAGCGAGCCGCCCGCCACATCGCCGTCCACCACCGCGCGGCGCAGCGCCCCCGCCCAAAACTGCTCCACCATCAACGCGGCGGCGGCCTGGTCCACTTCGCCCGCGTCCAGCCGGGCCGCCAGACCGCGCTGCACCTCCACAAAGTCAGCGGCGGCAGCATTTTTCAGCGCACGCACCGGGATCACCGGCAGGCGGGGGTCAAGCTGGACACTGGCCACCGCGTCGCGGGCCGATGCGGCAAACAAGGCCGCCTTGAACGCCGGATGGGCGATCGATTCGGTGGCGGCCGCAAAACGCGTGCCCAATTGCACCCCGCTCGCGCCCATTTCCAGAAAGGCGGCAATCGCCTCGCCGCGCCCGATGCCGCCCGCCACAAATATGGGCACCGCCGCGCCCATGGTGGGCAGGATTTCCTGCGCCAGCACCTGGGTGGACACCGGGCCAATATGGCCCCCAGCCTCATGCCCCTCGATAATCAGCCCGTCCACGCCGCGCTGCACCAGCCGCCGCGCCATCGCCAGCGTCGGGGCAAAGCAGAGCAGCCGCACGCCGGGTGCGGCCTTGATCGCGTCCAGCGCGCCGCGCGGCGGCAGCCCGCCTGCCAGCACGATATGGCTGACCCGGCGCTGGATACACACCGCAATCAGCGCATCGAGGTCCGGATGCATGGTAATCAGGTTCACGCCAAATGGCCGCCCGGTCAGCGCGCGGGTCGCGGCGATTTCTGCATCCAGCAGCGCCGGGGTCATCGACCCGCACGCCAGCACGCCAAAGCCCCCGCCATTGCTGATCGCGCTGACCAGATGGCGTTCCGACACCCAGCTCATCGCCCCGCACATGATCGCGGTTTCGCTGCCAAGCAGAGCGCAGCCGCGCTGCATCAATTGGCCAAGCCGATCCATCGCCGCTGATCTGGGCCGCGACTGCTTAACCGGCCATGACCGGCGCATCGAGACCATAGGCGCTGTGCAGCACCCGCACCGCCAATTCGGCCGCATCCTCGTCGATCAGCACGCTGACTTTGATCTCGCTGGTCGAGATCGCCTGAATGTTGATGCCGCGTTCGGCCAGCACCCGGAACATCGTGCTGGCCACCCCGGCATGGCTTTTCATGCCGACGCCGACCACGCTGACCTTGGCGACCTGGGCGTTGCAGATCAGGCGGTAATAGCCGATGTCGGCCTGCTGCGCCTCCAGCAGCGCCTGGGTTCCGGCCAGATCGGCAGCCGGAACGGTGAAGGTCACATCCGTCTCGCCCTTTTCCTTGGCGATATTCTGGATAATCATGTCCACATTGATGTTGGCGGCGGCCAGCGGGCCGAAAATGGCCGCCACCGCGCCGGGCCGGTCGGCAATGCGGGTCAGGGTGATTTTCGCCTCGCCCCGGTCGGCGGCGATGCCGGTGATCAATTGGCGTTCCACGTTCATCTCCTCCAGTTCGGCATCGCTGACAATCATGGTGCCGGCCAGCGCGGCCGTGTCATCCCCGGCAAAGCTGGACAAGACCCGCACCCGCACCCCCATTTTCATGGCCAGCCCGACCGAGCGGGTTTGCAGCACCTTGGCCCCGACACTGGCCAGCTCCAGCATTTCCTCATAGGTCACATAGTCCAGCCGCCGGGCGCGCGAGGCGATGCGCGGGTCGGTGGTGTAAACCCCATCGACATCGGTGTAGATATCGCACCGCTCTGCCCCCAGCGCCGCCGCCACCGCCACCGCGCTGGTGTCCGACCCGCCCCGGCCCAGCGTGGTGATGCGCCCGGCATCGCTGACCCCCTGAAACCCGGGAATCACTGCCACTTCACCCGCGTCCAGCGCGGCGGCCAGCGCGGCGGTGGCGATGGTGCTGATCCGCGCCTTGGCATGGCCCTCAACCGTCGCGATGGGCAATTGCCACCCCTGCCAACTGCGCGCTGCCAGCCCGCGGGCGTGCAGCGCCAGCGCCAGCAGCCCGGCGCTCACCTGTTCGCCGCTGGCCACCACCGCATCATATTCCGCCGCATCGGGCACGCCGCCCGCCGGGTCGGCGGCATGGCACAGGGCGACCAGCCGATCCGTCTCGCCCGCCATCGCCGACACCACCACCGCCACCCGGTGCCCCGCCGCCACCTCGGCGGCCACCAGTGCGGCGACGGCGGCAATCCGCTGCGTGCCCGCCATCGACGTGCCGCCAAATTTCATCACGAGTGTCGCCATTCATCCCGCCGCCTGATTGCCCGCCAATTCCCGCTGGCCCCTTGATCGCGCCTGCGTTAAACAGCCGCCATGGCAAACACAAGCGCAACCCCGCCCGCATCGCCGCCGCCGCCCGGGGCCACGATATTGGCGGACGAGGCGGCACATTTCGCGGCATTGGCCGCTGATTGGTGGAACCCCACCGGCACCAGCGCGATGCTGCACCGGTTGAACCCGGCGCGGCTTGGCTATATCCGCGCCCAAATTGATCGGCATTTTGGCGGCGACGGCCTGACCCGAACCCCGCTCGCGGGCAAAAGCGCGCTGGACGTCGGCTGCGGCGCGGGGCTGCTCGCCGAACCGCTGGCGCGGCTGGGCGCGGCGACCAGCGGGGTTGATGCCGCCCCCGCCAATATCGCGGTGGCCCGGGACCATGCGGCGGCGCAGGCGTTGGCCATCACCTACCATGCCGGCGAATTGGCCGCGCTGGAACCGCTCGGCGGGCAATATGATCTGGTCACGTGCATGGAGGTGATCGAACATGTTGCCGACCCTGGCGCATTTATTCGGCAATTGGCGGCGCGGGTTGCGCCGGGCGGGCTGTTGATCCTGTCCACCCCCAACCGCACCCTGGCGTCGCGGCTGTTGCTGGTTGGCGCAGCGGAGCGGCTGGGCATGGTGCCGCCGGGCACCCATGATTGGCAGAAATTCCTGCGCCCCGACGAACTGGCGGCGCTGGTCAGCGCGGCGGGGCTGGTGGTTCAGGACACCACGCCGCTGTCGCTGTCGCCCGCGCGCGGCTTCATGCTGGGCGGCAGCGATGCGCTGAACTATCTGATGGCGGCAAGCTGGGGCTAAGCGCCCGGCACCCAGCGGTGGTCAAAAATCCGGCTGGTCATAATGGCGCGGCGGCGCCACCCCGCCCATCCGTTCGGCCAGCAATGGGCGAAAACTGGGGCGCGATTTCAGCGCGGCATACCAGCTTTTGGTCTGGTCATGTCCGGTCCAGTCAATCCCGCCCAGATAATCGGCGACGGATATCTGCGCCGCTGCCGCCAGATCGGCCAGGCTGAGCGTTGCCCCGCCCAGCCAACGGAAATGGTCGATCAGATAGTCGATATAGTCGAGGTGGCTGTTCGCCGCCTTCATTGCGGCGCGCAGCGCGGCGGTGTCGGGCGGGGCGCGGTGGACCACCCGTTTCAACATCCGCTCGGACAATAATGGCCCGGTGACATCGGTGAAAAAATCCTGATCGAACAGCGCGACCAGCCGCCGGATTTCCGCGCGGTTCAGCGCGGTGCCGCTGATCATCGGCTTGCCCTCGACCGTCTCGTCGAAAAATTCGGTAATCGCGACGCTGTCGGCCAGCACTGTGCCGCGCGCGCTGTCCACCATCACCGGGGTGCGGCCCGCCTGGCTGAGGCTGGTGAATTCGTCGGCCCGTTCCCACGGATGTGCGGCGACCAGTTCATAGCCCACGCCCTTTTCGCCGAGCAACAGGCGGACCTTGCGCGAAAATGGGCACAGGGGAAATTGGTGCAATTGCCACATGGCTGCGGCATAGCGGCTGGACCCGCCATCTGGCAATGGCTGGGACCGGGCGGCGCTGCCCAAGCCTGTGGACAACGCCGCCACGGCGAAAATATCCGCGCTATTCCGCTGCCACTGGCTCTGCGGCGGTGTCATCCAGCGGATGGGCCAGCCGGGTCAGCATTTCCTTGGGACACACTTGCCAGAACCGCCCGCGCCATGCTGGCCAGTCGGCCAAAATTTCGGCGGCCCAGCGGCTGCCGGTCGCGGCGGCATGGTCCTCGATCAGCGCCAGCAACCGCGCCTCCCAATGCGCGCTCGCCAGCCGCTGCCAGATGATCGTATCGCCATTGGCCCGCAGGTCGAACTTGCCCGGCTCGTCCAGCACAAATGCCATGCCGCCGGTCATGCCCGCGCCGAAATTGGGGCCAACTTCGCCCAAAATCACCGCAACGCCGCCAGTCATATATTCACAGCCATTGGCGCCGCAGCCTTCGACCACCGCATTGGCGCCGCTGTTCCGAACCGCGAACCGCTCGCCCGCCTGCCCCGCCGCCAGCAAGGTGCCGCTGGTCGCGCCATAAAGACAGGTGTTGCCGATGATGCTGTTGTGCTGGCTGTCCAGCGGGCTGGCGACGGTGGGGCGCACGATAATCCGCCCGCCCGACAGCCCCTTGCCGACATAGTCATTGGCGTCGCCAAACACCTCCAGCGTCACCCCCTTGCACAAAAATGCCCCCAGCGACTGGCCCGCCGTGCCGCGCAGCCGCACCTGAACATGGCCGTCGGCCAGCGCGGTCATGCCGAACCGCCGGGTGATTTCCGCCGACAGCCGGGTGCCGACGGCGCGGTGGGTGTTGCGGACATTATAGGTCAGTTGCATCCGTTCGCGCCGGTCGAACAGCGGACCGGCATCGGCGACAATTTGCGCGTCCAGACTGTCGGGCACCGGATTGCGGTGGCCGGGGCGCGACAGCCGCTGGTCATCGGGCGCGTCCACCTTGGCCAATATCGGGTTCAGGTCCAGATCGTCCAGATGCTCCGCCCCCCGGCTGACCTGGCGCAGCAATTCGGTGCGGCCCACCACCTCGTCCAGGCTGCGGCAGCCCAGCCGCGCCAAAATCTCGCGCACCTCCTCGGCGATAAAGGTCATCAGGTTGATGACCTTTTCCGGAGTGCCGCCGAACTTGGCGCGCAGCGCCTCATCCTGCGTGCACACCCCCACCGGACAGGTGTTGCTGTGGCACTGCCGCACCATGATACAGCCCATTGCCACCAGGCTGAGCGTGCCGATGCCAAATTCTTCCGCACCCAAAATTGCGGCAATCACCACATCGCGTCCGGTTTTCAGCCCACCATCAGTGCGCAGCCGGATGCGGTGGCGCAGGCCGTTGAGCAGCAGCACCTGATTGACCTCTGACAGCCCCATTTCCCATGGCGTGCCGGCATATTTGATGCTGGTTTGCGGGCTGGCCCCGGTGCCGCCGGTGTTGCCGGACACCAAAATCACATCGGCATGCGCCTTGGCCACCCCAGCGGCGACCGTGCCAATCCCGGCGCTGGACACCAGTTTCACGCACACCCGGGCGCGCGGGTTGATCTGTTTCAGATCGTAAATCAACTGCGCCAAATCTTCGATCGAATAGATGTCATGGTGCGGCGGCGGCGAAATCAGGCTGACGCCGGGGGTGGCATGGCGCAGCTTGGCGATGAACTCCGTCACCTTGAACCCGGGCAACTGCCCGCCCTCGCCGGGCTTGGCCCCTTGGGCGACCTTGATCTCAATCTCGTCGCACGCGCCCAGATATTCAGCGGTCACGCCAAAGCGGCCCGAGGCAATCTGCTTGATATTGCTGTTGCCATTGTCGCCATTGGCATAAGGGGTGAAGCGCACGCTGTCCTCGCCGCCCTCGCCCGATACCGCTTTGGCCCCGATGCGGTTCATGGCAATCGCCAACGTCTCGTGCGCTTCCGGCGACAAAGCGCCAAGGCTCATCCCCGGGGTCACAAAGCGTTTGCGGATTTCGGTGATCGCCTCCACCTCGTCCAGCGGCACCGGCTGGGCCGGCGGGTTGAACTCCATCAGATCGCGCAGGTAAATGGCGGGCGATTCCGCCACTCCCTTGGAAAATTGCAAATAAGTGGAATAGCTGTCGGTGCGGACCGCCGTTTGCAGCAAATGCATCAACTGGGCCGAATAGGCATGGGCCTCACCGCCGGTCCGCTGGCGGTAAAATCCGCCCATCGGCAGGGTGGTGGCCCGCGGGCTGAAGGCGGCATCGTGTCGCATCTGGGCATTGATGACCAGCGAGGCATAGCCTTCGCCCGAAATCTTGCTGGGCATACCGGGAAACAGATCGGCCACCAGCGCGCGGGACAGGCCAATCGCTTCGAAATTGTGGCCGCCGCGATAGCTGGAGATCACCGCAATCCCCATTTTTCCCATGATTTTCAGCAAGCCATCATCCACCGCCCGGCGGTAATTGGCCAGCGCATCGACCAGCGGCAATCCGCCCAACAGGCCGCGCGCATGGCGGTCCGCAATCGCGGCTTCGGCCAGATAGGCATGGACGGTGGTGGCCCCCACCCCGATCAGCACGGCAAAGCCATGGGTGTCCAGCGCCTCGGCTGAGCGGACGTTGATCGACGCGAATGAGCGCAGCCCCTTGCGGACCAGATGGGTGTGAACTGCCGCCGCCGCCAGCACCATGGAAATGGCCATCCGGTCAGGGCCGATCGCCTGATCGCTCAGGAACAATTCGCTGCACCCGGCCCGCACCGCCCGTTCGGCGGCGTCGCGAATCGCGGCAATGGCGGCGCGCAGCGCGCGGTCATCGTCGCCAGCGGCAAAGGTGCAATCAATATCCGCCACCGCGTCGCCGAAATAGGCGCGCAGCCGGTCCCAATCATCGCCCACCAGCACCGGGCTGTCGATCACCAGCACATTGGCGCTCTGCCCCTCGGCATCCAGGATATTGCCCAGATTGGCAAAGCGGGTCTTCAGGCTCATCACATGGCGTTCGCGCAGGCTGTCAATCGGCGGATTGGTCACCTGGCTGAAATTCTGGCGGAAAAACTGGGCCATTTGCCGGGATTTTTCGGAAATGACCGCCAGCGGGGTATCGTCGCCCATCGACCCCACCGCTTCCTTGCCATCCTCCGCCATCGGGGCGAGGATCAGCTCCATATCCTCCAGCGTCACCCCGGCGGCCATCTGGCGGCGCAGCAGCTCGCGCCGGTCCCACGCTGGCAGGCTGGGCGCGGCGACCGCCGGCAGGTCGGCCATGGTGCGAAAACCGGCGACTTGCGCCGCATAATCCTGACGCCCGGCAACCAGATCCTTGATCTCGCGGTCGCCGTAAAATTTGCCGTCCACCAAATCCATGGCGATCATCTGGCCGGGGCCAAGCCGGCCCTTTTTCACGACGCTCGCCTCTGGCACCACCACCATTCCGGCCTCGCTGCCGACGATCAACAGGCCGTCGGCGGTGATGCTGTAGCGCAGGGGGCGCAGCGCATTGCGGTCCATGCCCGCCACCGCCCAGCGGCCATCGGTCATCACCAGCGCCGCCGGGCCGTCCCACGGCTCCATCACACTGGCCAGAAAACTATACATGCTTTTGTGCGCGGCAGGCATTTCGCGGTCATTGATCCACGCCTCTGGCACCAAAATCAGCTTGGCGGTCGGGGCGTCGCGCCCGGCGCGCACCAAGGTTTCAAACACCGCATCCAGCGCAGCGGTGTCCGACGCCCCCGCCGGGATCACCGGCTTGATATCGTCGCCCGCCTCGCCAAAGGCCAGGCTGGCCATTTTGATCTCGTGGCTTTTCATCCAGTTGCGGTTGCCGCGAATCGTGTTGATTTCGCCATTGTGGGCCAGACAGCGAAAGGGCTGGGCCAGCCACCACTGCGGAAATGTGTTGGTGGAATAGCGCTGGTGGAACAGCGCCACCCGGCTGACAAAGCTGCGGTCGTTCAAATCGGGGTAAAAATCCGTGAGGCTTTCGGCCAGAAACAGGCCCTTGTAGATCAGCGAGCGGCACGACAGGCTGCAAATGTAAAAATCGGCGATTTGCGCGGCCACCACCTTGCGCTCAATCCGGCGGCGGATCAGGTAGAGCGTCTTTTCAAACTCGTCGCTGTTTTGCTGCGCCGCATCCGGCCCGGCGATCATGATCTGTTCGATTTCGGGCCGGGTCGCCTGGGCCTTGGTGCCGATCACGCTGACATCCACCGGCACCTGCCGCCAGCCATAGATGGTATAGCCAGCGTCGATAATCTCGGTCTCGACGATGGTGCGGCACGCTTCCTGGGCATTCAGGTCAGCGCGGGGCAGGAACACCATGCCCACCGCCAATTGGCCGTCCAGCACCCGGTGCCCGGATGCGGCGATGGCATCGTCGAAAAACCGCACCGGCAAATCGACCAATATCCCCGCGCCGTCGCCGGTTTTGCCGTCGGCATCCACCGCGCCCCGGTGCCACACCGCGCGCAGCGCGGCGATGGCCGCCTCCACCACCCGGCGGCTGGGCTGGCCATCGGTCGCAACCACCATGCCCACGCCGCACGCATCGGATTCCATGTCTGGCCGGTACATCCCCTCGGCGGCGATGCGGGCGTGTTCGGGGGTCGGGAAATGGGTCATCATGGGGTGCCTGTGGTTTGGGGGGTCAGCTGATCAGGGGGGCATCGCCGGGCTGAGCTTCGGTATCGGGGCCGGGCTGGGCATCGCGGCGCGCAGGTGGCGGCGGCAAATGGGCGGTCGCTTCCTCCACCTTTTTCATGATGGCGGGCATCGCCTCCAGCAATTTTGGCGTCATCGCCATGCTGGCCTCCAGCATTTCGCGGTCGGTGAACAGCCCCATGAACTGCGCGCCAAAGGCGCTGCCGCTGGGGGTGGCGAAAAATGCCGCCAGATCGGTCAGCACCGGCAGATCGAACCGGCGGGCCAGCGTCCGGGCCAAAGCGGCGCGCACCGCTGGCTCCAACTCGGTCATCAGCGGGGCCATTTCGCTGAAAATCACCCGCATCATAATCTCGCCCCGCTCGGCAAAGGCCGGGTCAGCCGCCGCCATGCTCGCGCCAAGGCTCTTGCTGCCGTCCTGACCGTCGGCGACTGGCACGCCCATCTGGTCGGGCGTCAGCCCCATCATCGTTGCGATCAGCGATTTGGCCATGGTGTCGGCGATGTCGGCCATTATTCTCTGATAGGTGCCGACTGGGACCAGCCGGTCTGCCACCGCCTCAGCCGCCGCCAGCCGGGCCGGGTCGATTGGGGCGGCTGCATCAAGCGCCGCCAGTTCTGCCCCCCGTTCTGCCGCTGATGCTGGCACCGCAACCGCCAGCGCCGCAGCGAAGATCGACCGCCCCAGATATTTGCGCTTTCCCATCACTGCCTCCTCGCCGTCAGGCCCCTGTCGTCACGCAGCCGCACGGGCGGCGCGAGCGGCAGCCATCAAATATGCCTCCATATGCCCGGCGACATCGCGGCCATCGCGGATGCCCCACACCACCAGGCTGGCGCCCCGCACAATATCGCCCGCCGCGAACACGCCGGGCACATTGGTCATCATCGTGCGATTATCCACCCGGAGCGTGCCCCAGCGGGTGACGTTCAGCTCCGGCTCGCCGAACAGCACCGGCAAATCCTCCGCATCATAGCCCAGCGCCTTGATGACCAGATCGGCGGGCAGGTCCAGACTGCGGGCGGGGTCCGGCTCTGGCGCGCGCCGCCCGGTCACATCGGCCTGGCCCAGCCGGATGCCGCTGGCGGCGACACCGCTCACCTCGCCCGTGCCCCGGAACGCCGCCGGGGCGGCCAGCCAGACAAATTCCACGCCCTCTTCCTCGGCATTGGCGACCTCGCGCTGCGATCCCGGCATATTGGCCCGGTCGCGGCGGTACAGGCATTTGACCGATGCCGCGCCCTGCCGCACCGCCGTGCGGACACAGTCCATCGCCGTGTCGCCGCCGCCGATCACCACGACATGCTTGCCCGCTGCATTCAGCGCGCCGTTGTCAAAGGCCGGGACAGCATCGCCAAACCCCTTGCGGTTCGATGCGGTCAGATAATCCAGCGCCTCGACCACCCCGGCCAGCTCGGTGCCGGGGACAGCAATCGCCCGCGCCTTGTAAACCCCGGTGGCCACCAGCAGCGCACCGTGGCGGGCGCGCAATTCGGCCAGCGTCGCATCGCGCCCCACCTCAAAGCCCAGATGAAATTGAATGCCGCCCGCCACCAGCCGGTCGATGCGGCGCATAACCACCGGCTTTTCCAGCTTGAAGCCGGGAATGCCATAGGTCATCAGCCCGCCCGCCCGGTCATAGCGGTCATAGACATGGACCTCATGCCCCGCCATCCGCAGATATTCCGCCGCCGTCAGCCCCGCCGGACCCGCCCCGATAATGCCAACCGACTGCCCCGTCGCAGCGCCGGGAACCAGCGGCTCGACCCAGCCATTTTCCCACGCGGTATCGGTGATGTATTTTTCCACACTGCCGATGGTGACCGCGCCGTGGCCCGACCCCTCGATGACGCAATTGCCCTCGCACAACCGGTCCTGCGGACAGATACGGCCACAAATTTCGGGCATGGTCGAGGTGGCGTTCGACAGCTCATAAGCCTCACGCAGCCGCCCCTCGGCGGTCAGGCGCAGCCATTCGGGGATGTGGTTTTCCAGCGGACAATGCACGGCGCAATAGGGCACGCCGCACTGCGAACAGCGCGCCGCCTGTTCATCCGCCGCCGCCGGGGCGTAGCGGTCGGCAATTTCCTGAAAATCCTGCGCGCGCAAATCGGCGGGCCGCTTGTCCGGATAGGCCTGATCGGCGTCGATGAATTTCAGCATTTTTTGCTTGGCCATCGCCATTCTCCTGAATTGCGCCGCACATGGCGCGAAAAGCTGGCCAAGTCACGCCAAAATCCATGTATATATCAACATAATTGTCTTAATATCTCGCATAATCCACATCCAATTGAGTCGCCGGCTCATAGCTTCGCATCTTTATGCCCGTTTCGGCTATATTATTTTCCCGCTGCCCCCGCTGGCTGTTCGCGTGGCGCGGCGCTATGGCGGGGGCGCGGTGCGGGTTTGCCCGCCGCTTGGTCGTGGGAACTTGGGGCATGGACTTTCTGCAATTGCTGTTGATTGCGATCATCCAGGGGGTGACCGAGTTTTTGCCGATTTCCTCGTCCGGCCACTTGATTCTGCTCCCTTATTTCACCGATTTTGCCGACCAGGGTCCGATGATCGACGTGGCGGTTCATGTCGGGTCGCTGCTCGCCATCATCACCTATTTTTTCCGCGACGCACTGGGGCTGGCGCGCGGCGGGCTGGCGACGGTGGGGCTGGGCCATGACCCGGTTCAGCGGCGCTTGTTCCTGTTCATCGTGCTGGGCACCATTCCGGCGGTGCTGCTGGGCCTGTTTCTGAAAACCGGTGGCTATCTGGACGGATTTCGGTCCACCCAATTGGTGGCGGTCAATCTGATCGCCTATGGCATTTTGCTGGGGATCGCCGACCGGGTGGGCCGCACCGACCGCAGCTATCAGGATATGCAGTTGAAAGATGCGGTGGTCGTCGGACTGGCGCAGGCGCTGGCGCTGATCCCCGGCACCTCGCGCGCTGGGGTGACCATGACGGCGGCGCGCTTTTTGGGCTTTGACCGGGCGGAGGCGGCGCGCTTTTCCTTCCTGCTCTCGATTCCGGCGGTGGCGGGTGCGGGGGTGCTGATTGTCCCCGATCTGGTCGCGGCTGACCGCGCCCTGCTGGTCGATGCGCTGATCGCCGGGGTCATGACCTTTTTTGCGGCGCTGGCCACCATGACATTTTTGATGAAATTTCTGAAACGCGCCTCGATGATGGTGTTTGTGGTCTATCGCATCGCGCTGGGCGCGGCGCTGCTGGCGTTTTTTTGATGCCCCGCACAATTGCCAGCCCCCGCGCCCCCCGCTACGGCGTGGGGACTCACCGAACCAAAAGGCCGATGTGATGCTCCGCCCCGCTCTGATGCTGCCTGTTATCATCATGGCCGGGGCATTGGCCGGTTGCGGCGGCGCCGACGGGGCGGATAAGGCCCCGGCTGCCAAGCCAGCCGCAGCCCCGCTGGCGGTGATCGTCACCCCGGTCAGCGCCGCCGCCACCGCCGCCCGCCAGCGGGTCAGCGGCACGGTGCGGGCCCGGCGCGAGGGCAATTTAAGCTTTGGCGCGCCGGGCCGCATCGCCGCCATCCGGGTGGACGAGGGCGATGCGGTGCGGCGCGGCCAAGTGCTGGCAACGCTGGATTTGAGCGAAGTGACCGCCGGGGCCGCCGCCGCCCGGGCCGAATTGGCGCGGGCCGAGGCGGAACTGGCCCGCAACCGCAGCCTGCTGGAACAGGGCTGGGTGACGCGGGCGCGGGTGGACGCCAGCGAAGCCGCCGCCGCCGCCGCCCGCGCCGCCGTGGCCGCCCGCAGCTTTTCCGCCAGCACCGCCCGGATTATCGCCCCGGCGGATGGCGTGGTGCTGGCCCGGCTGGCCGAGGCTGGCCAGATCATCAGCCCGGGCAGCCCGGTGCTCAGCGTCAGCCAGACCGGCGGCGGCTATGTGCTGCGGGTCGCGCTGACCGATGCCCAAGTGGTTGGGCTGCGGCTGGGCCAGACGATGCCGGTGTTGCTGCCAGCCCTGCCCGGCACCGAACTGGCGGGCCGGGTGGTCCAGATTGCCGGACGCGCCGACGATCGCACCGGCACCTTTGCCGCCGATCTGGCGCTGGCGGGACCCGGCACGGGCGCGCTGCGCTCCGGCATGATTGGCGAGGCGGCGCTGGCCCTGCCCGCGCCCGGCCCGGCGATGGTGGCAATTGCGCCCAGCGCGCTGTGGCAGGCGCGGGCGGGCGAGGGATTTGTGTTCATCGTCGACGGCCAGAATATCGCCCGCGCCCGCCGCGTCACCCTGGGCCGGGTCGATGACGCCGGGGTCGAGGTGCTGGCCGGGCTGGCGGCGGGCGAACGGATCGTCACCGGCGGCATCGACCGGGTGCGCGACGGCATGACGGTGAAACCCAGCCGGACCGCGCTCCCATGAAGCTGATCGGCTTTGCCATCAGCCGGTGGCAAATCACGCTGGTCCTGTTCGCGCTGATGGCGGGCCTTGGCATCAGCGCGCTGAACGCGATACCCCGCTCGGTCGACCCGCATTTTCCCATCCCCATCGTGCTGGTGCTGGCCAGCCAGCCGGGTGCGGACCCCGCCGACATGGAACAGACGGTCATCAAACCGGTCGAGGAGGCGGTGCGCGGGCTGGACAATATCCGCGAGGTGAACGCGCGGGCGACCGATGGCTTTGCCTCGGTCATCGTCGAATTTGACTGGGGCAGCGACACCGAGGCCAATTATGACGGCGTGATCCGCGAGGTGAACGCGATCCGCGACCGGCTGCCGTCCACGGTGGCGCGGGTGGAGTTTCGCAAATTTCGCACCACCGAATCCACCGCGGTGCAATTGGCGATGACCAGCAAGGGCGCATCGCCCCGGCGGCTGGCCAAATATGCCGAGGATTTGCGCGAGGAACTGGCCAAGGGCGACGGCGTGCGCGAGGCGCGGGTGTTCGGGCTGGCCGCGCCGGAAATTGCCGTGGCGATTGATCCGGTGCGGCTGGCGCGGCTGGGCCTGCCGGTCACGGCGGTTGCCGACGCGCTGCGGGTGGCGGGCAGCGATTTGCCGCCCGGCGCGGTCGAGGCCGGCGGCGGGCGCTTCAACGTCAAGACCGCCGGGGTGTTCCGGTCGGTGGAAGATGTGGCGGATGTGCCGCTGCGCGCCGCCGATGGCCGGGTGGTGCGGGTGGCCGATGTGGCGCGGGTGGCGTGGGACACCGCCGAGGTGACGCATATCGCCCGCCACAATGGGGTGCCCGCGCTGTGGCTGGCGGTGAACCAACGCGACAACAGCGACGTGCGGTTGGTGCGCGATGCCGCCATGGCCACGGTCGAGCGGTTCCGCGCCACCATGCCGCCGGACATTGCGGTGGAATTGGTGTTCGACCAAAGCCTGGACGTGCGCGCGAAGCTCAGCGTGCTGGCCCGCGATTTCACCATTGCGGTGGCGCTGGTGCTGCTGACCCTGTTGCCGCTGGGCCTGCGCGCCTCGCTGGTGGTGATGGTGTCCATCCCGCTCAGCCTGGCGATGGGGGTTCTGGGCATGTATCTGCTCGGCTTTACCCTCAACCAATTGGCGATCACTGGCTTTATCGTCGCGCTGGGCCTGCTGGTCGATGACAGCATCGTCGTCACCGAAAATATCGCCCGCCATTTGCGGATGGGCGAGGACCGGATGACTGCCGCGATCAACGGCACCCGCGAAATCGCCGTGGCGGTGCTGGGCTGTACCGCGGTGTTGTTGTTTGCATTTTTGCCGCTGGTATTTTTGCCCGAGGGCGCGGGGATGTTCACCCGGTCGCTGCCGCTGGCGGTGCTGGTCACGGTGCTGGCGTCTTATGTGATTTCCATGACGATCGTGCCGTTTCTGGCGTCGCGCATCCTGCCGCGCCACGAAGCGCCAGATGGCAACCGGGTGCTGCAATGGGTGATGGCGGGGATTCGCCGCTTTTATGGCCCGCTGCTCCACTGGTCACTCACCCACCCGCGCCGGGCGCTGACGCTGGCGATGGGGCTGTGCGTGGCCGCGTTCGGACTGGTCCCGGTGATCGGCACCAGCCTGTTTCCCACCGCCGATGCCACCTATTTCGCCGTTGAGGTGGACGCGCCGCAGGGGGCTAGCCTGGCCCGCACCGACGCCGCCGTGCGTTTTGTCGATGCCGAACTGGCGCGCGAGCCAAAGGTGATTCAGCGGCTGGCCAATGCCGGGCGCGGCAATCCGCAAGTATTTTACAATGTCCGCAGCGATGCCGAGGCCAGCAATATCGGCAATGTCATCGGCATTGTCGCCAAATATGAAGGCGAGACGACCAAGGCGATGTTCGCCCGGCTGCGCGCCCGGTTCGACACCTATCCCGATGCCCGCATTACCTTGCGCGAATTTCAAAATGGCCCGCCGATTTCCCAGCCAATCGCCGCCGACATTATCGGCCCGGATCTGGCGGTGCTCAAACGCCTGTCGCTCGAGGTCGAGGCCGCGTTTCGCGCTGCCAATGGCACCCGCGACGTCAGCAATCCGTTCGCGGCCGACCGGGTGGACCTCGATCTGGGCATTGACGCGGCCCGCGCCGCCGCGCTGGGCATCCAGCCCGGCACCATCCGCCGCGTCACCCGGATGGCGGTGGCGGGCGAGACGAGCGGGCGGCTGCGCGATGAGGAGGGCGATGATTTTCGCGTTGTCACCCGCCTGCCGCGCGGCGAGACGCCCATGGTCAGCCAGCTCGGCGATATTTATGTGCCCAGCGCCAATGGCGGCATCGTCCCGCTGGCCCAGATCAGCACCCCCCGGCTGGAAAGCGCGCCGTCCAGCATCACCCGGCGGCAACAGCAACGATCGGTCCGGGTCGGCGCTTTTGTCGAGGAGGGCGCGCTGACCTCGCGGGTGAGCGAAGATGTTTACGCCCGGGTGGCCAAGGTGGAACTGCCGCCGGGATACCGGATCGTGCAGGAGGGCGAGGCCGACGCCTCCGCCCGCACCTTTGGCGGCATGGGGCCGATCGTGATGCTGGCGCTGTTCGGCATTTTGGCGGTGCTGGTGCTGGAATTTGGCCGGTTCCGCGAGACGATTGTGGTGGCCGGGGTCATCCCGCTGGGCATGTTTGGCGGGCTGGTCGCGCTGTTCCTGACTGGCAACAGCTTAAGTTACAATGCGGTGATCGGCTTTGTCGCGCTGATCGGCATCGAGATTAAAAACTCCATCCTGCTGGTCGATTTCACCACCCAGTTGCGCCAGCAGGGGGTGGAATTGCGCGCCGCGATCGAGCGGGCGGGCGAGGTGCGGTTCCTGCCGGTGCTGCTGACCAGCCTGACCGCAATCGGCGGGCTGATGCCGCTGGCGCTGTCGGGGTCGGGCCTGTTTTCGCCGCTGGCGTGGGTGATTATCGGCGGGCTGGTGTCGTCCACCCTGCTGTCCCGCATTGTTACCCCGGTCATGTATCTGCTGCTGGTGCGCGGCGCGCCGCCGCTGGCCGATCCCAGCGCGCCGGTGTCGCTGGAAGCGCGCGAGGCCGCCGGCTTGGCGGGATAGGCACCGGCGTGCTAGGCGGCGCGGCATGAGCGACTATCAATCTGACCTGCTGCGCCTGCTGGGCGCGCGCGGCTACCTCCACCAACTGACCGACGCTGCCGGGCTGGACGCGCTGGCCAGCCGCCAGATCATTCCGGGCTATATCGGCTTTGACGCCACCGCGCCGTCGCTGCACATCGGCAGCCTGGTTCAGATCATGTTGCTGCGCCGCCTGCAACAAAGCGGGCACAAGCCGATTGTGGTGATGGGCGGCGGCACCACCCGCATTGGCGATCCCACCGGGCGGGACACCAGCCGGGCCATGCTGTCGGACGCGGATATTGCCGCCAATATCGCGTCCATTCGCACCATTTTTGACCGGCTGCTGACCTTTGGCGACGGGCCGACCGACGCGGTGATGGTCGACAATCAGGACTGGCTGGGGCAGCTTGGCTATATTGAATTGCTGCAAAGCGTCGGCCCGCATTTCACCATCAACCGGATGCTGACCTTTGATTCCGTCCGGCTGCGGCTGGAGCGGGAGGCGCCGATGACCTTCCTGGAATTCAACTATATGATCCTTCAGGGCTATGATTTCCGCGAGCTGGCCCGCACCCATGGCGCGCGCTTGCAAATGGGCGGGTCGGACCAGTGGGGCAATATCGTCAGCGGCATTGATCTGGCCCGGCGGATGGACGGCGCCGAATTGTTCGGCCTGACCACCCCGTTGCTGACCACCGCCAGCGGAGCGAAAATGGGCAAAACCGCCGCCGGGGCAGTGTGGCTGAACGATGATGCGCTGCCCGCTTATGATTTTTGGCAATATTGGCGCAACGTCGATGACCGCGACGTGGGGCGCTTCCTGCGGCTGTTCACCGATATGCCGCTGGATGAAGTCGACCGGCTGGCCGCGCTGGCCGGGGCGGAGGTGAATGCCGCCAAAAAAGTGCTGGCCGACGCGGTGACGACCCTGTGCCGGGGCGAGGCGGCGGCAGCAGCAGCAGCCGCAACCGCAGCCGATGCGTTTGAGCGCGGGCGGCTGGGCGGCGATTTGCCCAGCATCGCCGCCGGGGCCGACGGAATGACGCTGGTGGATGCCCTGCGCGCGCTGGGTTTTGCGGCATCGAACAAGGAGGCGCGGCGCAAGCTGGACGAGGGCGCGGTGCGCGTGGATGGCGCGGTGGTGCGCGATTCCAACCTGCGCCTGATTCCGGGCGACCAGCCGGTGGCGGTGACGCTGGGCAGCAAAAAGCGCGGGCTGGTCACGCGCTGACCGCGCAAGCCTGCGGCCATTTACCCTTTGTTGACGGGTCAGGATGCATTTTGGCGCGGTTATTGCTCAAAGGACGATGGCCATGCGCAAGATTTCGCCCACCACCGCCAGCTTCACCGGGCTGGACCAGCGGGTTGCCCCGCGCAGCAATATTTATTGCCGCCTGCCGATGGTGATGCCGGACGGGCGACAGGAAATGGGCACCTGTGTCAACATCAGCGCCGACGGGATTTTGGTGCGGACCGAAAGCCGGATTGAAACCGGCGATATGGTGATTGTCAAAATGCCGGTCATTGGCCGGATCGCCGCCCGGGCGATCTGGACAGTCGCGGGCAAGATTGGCCTGCAGTTTGACCGAATGATCCCGGTGGAAGATTATCTCCCGCTGCTGAAAGCCCTGGGGGTGTCGGCCCAGCCGAACTGATCGGCGCGGTCAATCGCGCGGTGGGCGCGCCGCAGGCTGCGCGCCGCCGCGAATAATCTCGCGGCGCAGGCTGGCCCGGACCTCGTGGATCGACGCGATGACTGGTCCCATCGGCAGCCCCAGGTCCAGCAGCACCGCCTCGCCCAGTTGCAGCGAGCTTTCCAGCGTTTCCGGCACCGCATCCGACGCCCCCGCCTCATATAAGCGGGTGGCGTGGTCGCCGTCGCGGGCGCGGGCGATGATCGGCAAATCGGGGTAGCGCGCGCGAATCCGGCGGGTCAGCGCCAGTTGCTGGACCGGATCGTCCATCGTCATCACCACCGCCTCGGCAGTGTCCAACCCCAGCCGCCGCACCCCGCCGCTGCGCGCCACATCGGCAAAGCGCACGTTGAACCCCGCGCGCTGGGCCGCCGCCACCGCATCAATATCGGCATCGACCGCCAGATAGCGGCGGCCATGGATTTTCAGCAGCCCGGCGACGGTCTGCCCCACCCGGCCGCAGCCGATGATGATCGTGCGCGCCGCCGGGCTGTCCGGTTCGGGCGCCGGCGCGCTGGCCATGTCAATCCGCCGGGCGATATTGTGGCCCAGCCGCGCCAGCAGCGGCGTGATCGTCAGCCCGATGGCAGTCACCAATTGCCAGAATCCGGCCACATCGGCGCTGATCAGCCCAGCAGCCAGCGCCGCCGCCAGCACGATCAACGTGGTTTCCGACGGGCTGGCCATCAGCACCCCGACCTCTGCCGCTGTGCTCCGCCGCGCGCCGGACAGGCGCAGCAACAGGCCCGTCACCAGCGCCTTGACCACCAACACCCCCAGCACCGCACCCAGCAATGCAGGCCACTGGGCGGCAATGGTCGCCAGGTTCAGGCTCATGCCGATGCTGATCAAAAATACGCCCAGTGCCAACCCCTTGAACGGGTCGATAATCGCCTCGACCTCGGTGGAATATTCGGTCTCGGCGATCAAAAACCCGGCCAAAAGCGCGCCGAAAATCGGCGACAGCCCGACGGCCCCGGTGGCCAGGGCCGCGGCGATGACGACGAGCAGGCTGGCCGCCAGAAACACCTCAGGGCTTTTCGTGCGGGCAGCCTGGGCAAAAATGATCGGCAACGCCCACCAGCCAATCGCGGCCAGCACCGCGATCACCGCCGCCCCCTGCCACAATATGGTCAGCGCGCCGTCCAGACCCGGCGTTTGGGAGCCAACGGCGCCGAGCAGGAAGATGATCGGCACCAGCGCCAGATCTTCGAACAACAACATGGCAAAGGCAGCGCGGCCAACCGCGGTTTTGGTGCCGCTGATCCGCAGCACCAGCGCGGTTGATGACAAGGCCAGCGCAATGCCCAGTCCCGCCGCCGGCCCCCAGTCCGCGCCGCCAAACAGCGCCAACCCCGCCGCCAGCACCATGCCGCAGCCCAGCAATTGCGCCGCGCCCACCCCGAACACCAGCGCCCGCAAATCCCACAAGCGGCGAAACGACAGTTCCAGCCCGATGGAAAACAACAGCAAAATCACGCCCAATTCGGCAAAGGGCGCAATCACCTCGACATCGGTGATCGTGAGATATTTCAGCCATGGATAAGCGGGGGTGAGCGCGCCCAGCGCCGCCGGGCCAACCAGCACGCCAAACAGGATGAAGCCGATCACCGGGGTGATACGGATGCGGGCAAACAGCGGGATGACAATGCCCGCCCCCGCCAGGATTATCAGCGCATTGCCCAGTCCGGGTGCGTGCAGTTCAGTCGCCATGCGCCTTTATGCACAGTGCGCCGCCGATTGTCAGGGCGAAAGGCGGGACCAGCCGGAATAAACTTACCAGCGGTCCATGGCGCTTTCCAAATTGGTGCGGATCGCCTCGAAAAACTGTTCGGTCGTCATCCAATTCTGGTCCGGCCCGATTAACAGTGCCAAATCCTTGGTCATCGCCCCCTGCTCGACCGTTTCAATACACACCCGCTCCAGCGTCTCGGCAAAGCGGGTGACATCCGGGGTCTCGTCAAATTTGCCCCGGAACTTCAGTCCGCCCGTCCAGGCAAAGATGCTGGCGATGGGGTTGGTCGAGGTCGCCTTGCCAGCCTCGTGCATCCGGAAATGGCGGGTGACAGTGCCGTGCGCCGCCTCTGCCTCCACCGTCTTGCCGTCGGGCGTCATCAAAATGCTGGTCATCAGGCCCAGCGAGCCAAAGCCCTGTGCCACCTGGTCGGACTGGACATCGCCGTCGTAATTTTTGCAGGCCCAGACAAAATTGCCGTTCCATTTCAGCGCGCTGGCCACCATGTCGTCAATCAGCCGGTGCTCATAGACGATTTTGGCGGCGGCGAATTTGTCCTTGAATTCGGCCTGAAACACCTCCTCGAACAGATCCTTGAACCGGCCATCATAGGCCTTCAAGATCGTATTCTTCGTGGACAGATAGACCGGCCAGCCGCGGCCAAGGCCATAGTTCAGCGACGCGCGCGCAAAGTCGCGGATGGAATCGTCAAGATTGTACATCCCCATCGCCACGCCCGATGACGGAAACTGGAACACCTCCTCATCGATGATGGTGCCATCCTCGCCCTCGAACACCAGCCGCAATTTGCCGGGGCCGGGCACCCGGAAATCAGTGGCCTTATATTGATCGCCAAAGGCATGGCGGCCGACCACAATCGGGTTGGTCCAGCCGGGGATCAGCCGGGGAACGTTGCTGATGACGATCGGTTCACGAAACACCACGCCGCCCAAAATGTTGCGGATGGTGCCGTTGGGCGATTTCCACATGGATTTCAGGCCAAACTCCTCAACCCGCGCCTCGTCCGGGGTGATGGTGGCGCATTTGACCCCGACACCATATTTCTGGATGGCGCGGGCCGACTCGACGGTGATCCGGTCGTTGGTTTCATCGCGCTTTTCGATGCCAAGGTCGTAATAATGCAGATCAATGTCGAGATAGGGCAGGATCAGCCGCTCGCGGATCCATTGCCAGATGATCCGTGTCATCTCGTCGCCGTCCAGTTCGACAACCGGGTTTGCGACCTTGATCTTGCCCATGATACAACCTTTGCTGCGGGGAGGTAAAGAATGCGCTTGGCCTTAGGCAAAGCGGTCCCGCCGGTCAATCCGGGGCGGGGCGTGGCGCGGCTGGGCGGGCCGGCCGGGGTGACGAGCGTTGCCATGGCGGGCGGCGGTGGGTAAGGTGAAGCCATGACCGAACCCCAAACCCCATCCAACCAGCCCGGCGGCGGCGGCAAATGGCGCTGGCCTGCCGTCCATCCGGAAGGCCGGAAATTCGTCGTGATCGCCGCGGCAATCTGCCTGGCCTTTGCCTTTCTGGCCTGGGAAACGCTGGCGTGGCCGATGGCCGGGGTCACCATCTGGGTGGCGGCCTTTTTCCGCGATCCGGTGCGGGTGACGCCGCAAGATCCGGCGCTGGTGGTTTCCCCGGCGGACGGGCTGGTGACGCTGATCGCCGAGACGCTGCCGCCGCCGGAATTGCGCGGCCCCGGCGCGCTGGGCGATGCGCCGGTCGTGCGGGTGTCGGTGTTCATGAGCGTGTTTGACGTCCACATCAACCGCGCCCCCATCACCGGGATCATCCGCCAGCTGGTCTATATCCCCGGCAAATTCCTGAACGCGGATCTGGACAAGGCCAGCGAGGACAATGAGCGGCAACATTTCATGGTCGAACGCGCCGATGGGGTGCGGATTGGCTTTACCCAGATTGCCGGATTGATTGCCCGGCGGATCATGCCGTTTGTCACGGTTGGCACCAGCGTCGGGGTTGGCGAGCGGGTGGGGCTGATCCGCTTTGGTAGCCGGGTCGATGTCTATCTGCCCGCGGGCACCATGCCGATGGTGATGATTGGCCAGCGGACATTGGCCGGCGAAACCGTGATTGCCCGGCTGGGCGACAGTGAGCAGCGGTTTGGCACCGCCGCCTGACATGCGGCTGACCGCCGCGCCGAGCCTGACCCTGCGCGGCTTTGTGCCCAATGCAATCACGGCATTGGCGCTGTGTTTTGGTCTGACCGGAGTGCGGTTTGCAATTGCCGGCAATTGGGAAATGTCGCTGGCGGCGGTGGTGTTCGCCGGGGTGCTGGACGGGATGGACGGCCGGATTGCCAGGTTGCTGCGCGCGCAGAGCCGGTTCGGGGCCGAGCTGGATTCGCTGTCCGACGTGATTGCCTTTGGCGTGGCCCCGGCGATCATCCTGTTTTTATGGTCGTTGCAGGACGCGCCCAAATTCGGGTGGACGGTGGCGCTGGCGCTGGCGGTGTGCTGTGCGTTGCGGCTGGCGCGGTTCAACAGCCGGCTGGACAGTGCCGCCACCTTGCATGCCCAGACCGGCTTTCTGACCGGCGCGCCCGCGCCCGCCGCCGCCGGTCTGGCGTTTGTGCCGATATATTTGTGGCTGATTACCGGCGATGACCTGTTCCGCCAATGGCAGGTGGTGATGCCATGGGCGGCCTGTATCGCCATTTTGATGATTTCCAGCCTGCCCACCTATGGCTGGTCATTGTTTCGGCCGCGTCCGGCATGGCGGCTGCCCGCACTGGCGGCGGTGGCGCTGACCGGAACTGCACTGGTCACGGTGCCATGGCTGACCCTGATGGCCATTTCAGTGGTTTATGTGGCGCTGATGCCGTTTGGCTATTTCGCGTTCCGCCGGGTCAAGCGGCGGCATCAAGCCCAATTTGCGGCCGGACCACCGCCATAGCCGTGTCACGCCCCGGACCATGGGCCCGGCGTGCCGCCGCCCGCCCATGCTGGCCGCCAGGGCGGTGGAGAGGCGCGCTGACGAGCGGCGCGCCAGTCAGTGCGGCGGCGAGCTGATCCCAATGCCGGGCAAAGCTGCCCACCACCACCACGCATGCCACCACGCCGCTGCTGGCCACCAGCAATGCCACCAGAAAATCCGCCATCGCCTGTTTTCCCTCTGATTGCGCCGCAGGGCGGCTGTTGTTCGTTCTTAAATCCTGATAAGTTCGTCTTATGTTCTTTTTATTCGCCGACGTCAATGGCCAAAATATACCCCCCGCAGCGGTGGTTGCATTCGGCGGCCAGCCGGGCTAAGCGCGCCGCTCATTCCACATGGTGGGCGCACATACCGGTGCCCGGGCCAGTCCCGGGTTCTTGCCCGCCAGAGGATTAACCGGAAGGAGAAAGACCATGGCGGCACCTGTCGTCTCGATGCAGCATCTGATCGAAGCCGGGGCCCATTTCGGCCACCAGACCCACCGTTGGAACCCGCGCATGAAGCCATATATTTTTGGCTCGCGCAACGGCATCCACATTCTTGACCTGTCCCAGACCGTGCCGCTGTTTGCCCGGGCGCTGGAGTTTGTCGCCGACTCGGCGGCGCGCGGCGGCAAGGTGTTGTTTGTTGGCACCAAGCGCCAGGCGCAAGGTCCGGTGGCCGATGCGGCCCGGGCGTCGGGCCAGCATTTTGTGAA
>DAIUBZ010000002.1:0-1341 GCA_036846445.1 Sphingopyxis sp.
CCGTCAAACCAATGGCCCGCGCTGGAGCCGCCCCGGCGGAATTTGGCCGGGCCGTTGCGATATAAAATGCCCGCGAAATCGGCGGGTGCGCGTCCCGCAATCGGGCGGAGCGTCCGGGGGGCAATGTCGCCCGCCACATCCGCCACCGCCAGCGTCCAATCGGCCGGGGCCGCCCCCGCCAGGGCGCGTTCCGGGGTGATGACGGCGCTGGCCGCTGCGGCTGCGGCCAGCGATTGCAGGAAAGTGCGGCGGCTGGTGGGACATGGCATGGTCATGGCAGATGCTCCGGTGGCAATGGTCAGCGAAAATTGATCGTCTGGATGGTCGGGCCGGTGACATCAAAGGCGGCATCGGCCCATTTGGCCGGGCCCATTTGACTAACCGCATTGTTGGAAAAGGCAAATGGCTCGATCGGCATGCCAAAGGGGTTGGCGTTCAGCTTGCCGTCCCCGTTCACATCATGGTGGATTTTCATGCCGTAACGGCCATGGGCCAGATTGGCGATGGCGGCGGTGGCGATGGGCCCAGCGGCGGGCACCGCAACCACCCGCACCGGGGTGCCGCCGCGATCAAAAGCGTCGGCGCTGGCGAACAGGGCGACCAGAATCTGACCCTGGGCCGGGCCGATATTGGCAAATTCGATCGTCAAGTCGCCCAGATTGGCGACCAGTCCGCCAGTGGCTGGGTCGATGCGCGCGGCGGCGGGCTGGTCGCTGGCGGCGGGCACAGGGGCGGCAGCAAGGGCGGGGCAGGCGGCAACGCCCAGCAATGCGGCGGCGAGGTGGGTCAAATGGTTCATCGGTCTTGCTCCTGTGGCACGGGTTTGTTGGTGACAAATGGGGTATGGCTGTGGCAGCCCGATCCCGCCAGCGCGGTTGCGCAAAATGCCGGGGAAGTTTCGTCAAATGCCGCAAGATGCATCCCGCGCTTCGCCAAATGCACAGCCGGCCGCGCACGGGCGGGTGGGGGTGCCGGATCGGACCAGTTTTGCGGTGGCGATGGGCGCTGCGCTGCTGCTGGCATTTTCGGGGGCGTTTGACACGTCAGAGGTGCCGCTCCGGGTGCGGCTGCCTTATTGGCTGGTGGTGATGGCGTCGGGGGCGCTGATTGGAGCGGCGATCACCGGGGTTGTGCACCGCTGGGGGCGGCTGGCGGCCCGGCCATGGGCCGAGGGGGTGGTGATCGCGGTGGCGATCGCCGCGCCGCTGACCCTGCTGGTGCTGGGGGCGTCGTCGCTGGCCTTTGGCCTTCGCGGCACTTCGCTGCGCGGGGCGATCGTCATGTTCGGCTTTGTGCTGCTGGTCAGCCTGGTGATGGTGGCGGCAAATTATCTGCTGGCCG
>DAIUBZ010000002.1:1441-5332 GCA_036846445.1 Sphingopyxis sp.
GGCTTTGTGCTGCTGGTCAGCCTGGTGATGGTGGCGGCAAATTATCTGCTGGCCGCGCAACGCCGCGCGGGCATGGCAGCGGCGCTTGCGGCGCGCCCAGATGATGGCGCAGCGGCGCTTGCGGCGCGCCCAGATAATGGCGCAGCGGCGCTTGAGCCCTGGCCAGCGGAAATGGCGGCGGAGCCTCCCGGCGCGCGGCTGCGTGAGCGGTTGCCGCCCCATTTGCGCGCTTCGCCGGTGTTGGCGGTGGCCAGTGAGGACCATTATGTCCGGGTCTATTGCGCGGGCGGCACCGCGCTGATTCTGTTGCGGCTGGCCGACGCCATGGCCGATCTGGCGGATATGCCCGGCGCGCAGACCCACCGCAGTTGGTGGGTGGCGCGGGATGCGGTGGCGCGGGTGCAGCGCGGTGCGGGCAAGGCGGAGTTGACCCTGACCGACGGCACCCGCGCCCCGGTTAGCCGCTCATTCCTGCCGGTGATCGCCGCGCAGCGGTGGGGTTAGCGCGCCCACCAGCAGCGCCATGCCAATCCGCGCATCCACCCCAACCCCGGCGGCGCGGCGGGCGGCGACAAAGGTGGCCAGTCCGGCCAGCGGCACCCGGTGGACGGTGATATTTTCGCCGTCCACGCCGCCGCCAGGGCCAATCCGGGTTAAGCCGCGCGCGACGATCAGCGTGAATGCCTCGCTGACCATGCCGGGTGAGCTGAAAAATTCGCCCACCACCTGCCAGTCGGCGGCGGCATAGCCAGTTTCTTCGGCCAATTCCCGGGCGGCGGCCAGTTCCGGCGTTTCGCCAACAAGCTGGTCGCCGACCAGCCCGGCAGGAAATTCCAGACACGCCCGCCCCAGTGGCACGCGATATTGCTCGACCAAAATCAGGTGCGGGCCGTCGCCGGCGCCATCGCCGCTGTCATCAATTGCGACGATCACCGCCGCCTTAATCCCGCGCGGGCGGCTCACATATTCCCAGCGCCCCCGGCGGTGGGCGGTGATAAACCGCCCGGCCCACATCACCTCCAGCGCGGCGTCGGCATCATCGCGGCTCATAGCAGGATCAACCGGTCGGGCAATTCATTGGGGTTGGCCGCACTGGCCGGGAAATGTTCGGCCAGCACGGCCCCCATTTCGGTGGCGGCGTCGGCGATCCCGGCGGCGATCCGGCCGTCCCGCACCTGGGCCAACAACCTTGCCATCGCCTCGCCCCACACCGCCGGATCGACCTTATCGGCAATGGCACAGTCGGCGATAATCTCGGCCCGATGCTCGGCCAGCGAGACATAGAGCAGGATGCCAGTGCGCGCCTCGGTCCGCGCTTCGGCCCCAACCCGGAACAGATGGTCCGCGTGCGCCCGCACCCGCCGGGCCTTGATCCACCGGGGCGTGGCCGCCAGCCGCAACGGCCACCATTGGCCCAGCAGGAACAGCGCACCCCAAACGGTCGCCGCCAGCAGCGCCGCTGCGCCGAACAGCACGCCGGGGGCCAGTTCGCCGGTCCAGCCGCCCGTGATGTCGGTCAGTGCCACCGTCAGCCGATCGGCGATCAGCGCAGCCGCGATCAGCGCGGCGAGCGCAAAAAAACTGGCCCAGCCCAGCGCGGTGGCGCGGTAATCATCCGACCGGCCCGCCAATATGGTGACGATTTCGCCGCTGGTGCCCGCCTCGGCAGCGGCCACCGCGGCGGAGACCAACCGGTGGTCCGCGGGGCTGAGACCAGCAGGGGGGTGGATGTCAGTCAAATTACCAGCCCCCCGATGCGCCGCCGCCGCCGAACGAGCCGCCGCCGCCGGAAAAGCCGCCGCCGCCCCAACTGCTGCCGCCGCCGCTGCCCCAGCCCCAGCCGCTGCTGCCGCCGCCGCCGCCACCACCCCAGATGATGACCGGGCCAGTGCCGCCGCGCTGTTTGCTGCGATATTTGCGCCCGCCGCCGCCGCCGCTGTTGGCCGCGATGATGATCACGACGACGACAATCACGATGATCCAGAAAATGACCGCGATGGGCGGGGCGCTGCCTTCGTCGTCGCTGGCTGCTGCTGCCCGCGCCTTGGCCTCCGCCTCGGGCAGTTCCAACTGGCTGATGATTGCTTCAGTGCCTGCGGTGATCCCGCCCACAAAATCCCCGGCCCGGAACGCCGGTGTGACCTGATCACGGATAATCCGGCCCGCCAGCGCATCGGTCAGCACAGGTTCCAGCCCGTTGCCAACCTCGATCCGCATCCGGCGGTCGTTGGGGGCAATCAGGAAGATGACGCCGCTGTTGACGTCCTTTTCGCCGATCGCCCACGCCCGGCCCAGCCGCACCCCATAATCGGCGATGTCGCGCCCGCCCAGATCAGTGACGGTCGCCACCACCAATTGCCGCCCGGTCCGCGTCTCCAGCCCCGCCAGCTGCGCGGCCAGCGCCGCCTCATCCGCCGGGGGCAGCAGGTCGGCCTGGTCAACCACCCTGCCCGACAGCTCCGGAAACTCCGCCGCTGTGGCAAGCGGGGCCAGCAGCGCCGCCAGCAGCGCGAGCGCGGTCAGCCTCAGCCGCCGGGCCACGGGGCGCACCTCAAGTGCCGAAATTGACGGTCGGTGCGACATTGGGCCCCGGCGAGACCGCCTGATACGGGGTCATTGGCGCGGCACCGTGGATGATCTTGGCGCCGATGATGTCGGGGAAGGTGCGGATGGTGGTGTTATAGGACTGCACCGCCTTGTTATAATCCTGAATGCTGACGTTAATGCGGTTTTCGTTGCCCTCCAATTGGATCATCAGATCGGCAAAGCGCCCCTGGCTGGCAAGCTGGGGATATTGTTCGACGGTCACCAGCAAGCGGCTGAGCGCGCTCGACACATTGCCCTGAGCCGCACGAAACGCCTCGACCTTGGCCGGATCGGACAGGTCGGCGGCGGTAATATTGGTCTGGGTGGCCGACGCCCGGGCCTGAATCACCCCCTCCAGCGTGGATTTTTCAATCTGTGATGCGCCTTTGGCGGTTTCCAGCAAATTGGGGATCAGGTCCGCCCGGCGCTGATAGGCCGCCTGAACATCGGCCCATTTGGCCTTGGCCGCTTCTTCGGCGGTGGGCACGCTGTTCACCCCGCAGCCGGACAGCGTGACAACAGCAGCAGGCAACAGCAACCAGCGGGCAATGGACAGCGCCATGAAAATTCTCCCTCACGCGGCCCCATGCCGCCATTGATAAATAGGTTGCCGCTTGTCATCGCGCAATCGCGATTGCATGGTAGCTTACCGCGTACTGCTCTCCAACCCATGGCGGCGGGCGGGCAGGAGGTGTGGGAATTGAACACAAGGGGTCGCAGATTATGTTAAGTGAATTCAAGGCGTTTATTGCACGTGGCAATGTGCTGGATTTGGCGGTCGGGGTGATTATCGGCGGTGCTTTCGCCACCATCACCAAAAGCCTGACCGAAGATTTGCTGATGCCGCTGGTCGGGGCCATTTTTGGCGGGGTGGATTTTGCCAATAAGTTCATCCTGCTTGGCACAGTGCCAGCGGGGGTTTCGGTCACCGATTATGCCGCGCTAAAGGAGGCAGGCGTGGCGATGCTGGGCTATGGCGCGTTCATCACTGCCGTGATCAATTTCGCGATTTTGGCCTTTGTGGTGTTTCTGATCGTGCGGAATGTGAACAAGATGCTCCGGACAAAAATCGCCGAAGGCGGGCCGACTGAGGTCGATTTGCTGATCGAAATCCGGGATTCGCTGAAGAAATAACCGGCGCACCCGGCGCATTTGGGGGTGGCGGCGCGCGGGCGCTGGCCGCCCCCTTTGCATTTTGGCGGGCGCGGCCTATATCAAAGGGGCCGGGCCTGCCCGGCTATGGCGATAAATTGTGCCGTGGAATAGATGCAGCGGACCCGGGGGCGGTACCCGGCGGCTCCACCA
>DAIUBZ010000002.1:5432-32866 GCA_036846445.1 Sphingopyxis sp.
TGTTGATGGGGCCGAACTAGGATCGACGTGTGTTCAAAGACGGTATTTTCGCTCGGGCTGAGTAACCCGTTCAAGGCTCAAAACCCACAAGTGCCAATGACAATGAAGCACTCGCTCTGGCGGCGTAACCACTAGGCCTCACGGCCGAACGTTAAACCAAGAGAGCGCGGTTCGGACCGAACCGGGCAACAGAATCGGAAACCAGCGGCTGGGGACGAGCCGGGCAACAGAATCGTCCCACCTTTTTGAATCGTGCCACATTTTCTCAAGGGCGCGGCCCCGCCCGGCTCGGTTCAGCTTGTGGCAAGCTGGCTCCAATTATCGGGCGGGCCATGATGATCCTGAACCCCCATCTGCGTATCTCGGCAGTTGTCTGCGGCGTTGCCGCGCTGGTGGCCTGTGCGCCGCCCGCCAGCCAGCCCGCGCCCGCCGCCGGGTCGTCGCCAGCGGCGATATTGATGGCGGTGGGGCAGGAGCCGGGATGGACGCTGGAAATCACGCCGCAGTCGGATCCGGGCACGGTGCGGCTGGCTTATGCCGGTGATTACGGCACGGTGGTGATCGACGAGCCAGCGGTGGCGGCGGCCAGTCCGGGTGGCAGCGCCGGCTATCGCGGTGTCCGGCTGGCGGTGACGGTCACGCCCGGCCAGTGCGCCGACAGCGTGAGCGGTGAGCTTTACACCCAATCTGTCGCCGTCATGGCCGACGGGCGCAGCTATCGCGGGTGCGGCGGGGCCAAGCTGCCCGGCCCGGCGCTGGTGGGCACCGACTGGCAAATCGTCAAGCTGGGCAGCCGGGCCGTCGCCGACCCCGCCGCCACGGCCATGACCTTTGACGGGACCCGGATGAGCGGCAGCGCGGGCTGTAACCGGCTCGGTGCGAGCTATAGCCTGATCGGCCAACCGGCATTTGGCGGCGGCGGTGTGCCGGCGGACGACGCCCTGCCGACCCGGATTATTTTTGGTCCGGTCATGGCCACCAAAATGGCCTGCCCCGGCCCGGCAGACGCGCAGGAGGCGGCGCTGATCCGGCTGCTGGACGGCGAATTGAGCCTGCGGCGTTTGCCCGGCGGCACTGTACTCATGCGGAACAAGGCCGGAGACAGCGCCGAACTGGCCGCCGGTCAGCGGGGTTGATCTGACCGGCCATCACTGGCGGCGGTTGCCGACTCTGCGTTCCCGGCCAGCTTGCTGAGGGGCCGGGCCGTGAGCTCTGCGATCGGCACTTCGGCCAGCGTCTTGCCGCCGGTGTCAATGTCCAGCCGCTCGAATCGCCGCGCCTGGGTCAGCACCTGGCCCTCAAAACTGCCGACAAAGGCGTTATAGGCCCCGGTTGCCTGATCCAGATTTTTGCCCACCCGGGCCAGATGCCCGCCCATCACTGCCATTCGCGCATACAGTTCCTTGCCCAGCGCGGCGATTTCCTTGGCCTGTTTGGCGACATTTTCCTGACGCCATACCCCCGCAATGGTGCGGGCAATGGCGACCAAATTGGTCGGGGTCGCAATCAGCACCCGCTTGTCAAAAGCATAGTTCCACAGGTCCGGATCATGTTCCAGCGCGGCCGACACCAGATGCTCGCCCGGCACGAACATGATGACATAATCGGGCGCGGCATCGAATTGCGCTTGATAATTTTTGCTGCCCAGCGCGGTGACATGGTCCTTCATCGCGCGGGCATGGGCCGCCAGATGGGCGCGCCGCTGGTCATCATCGCTGGCCGCCGCTGAATCCTGATAGGCGTTCATCGACACTTTTGCATCCACCACCAACTGCTGGCCGCCCGGCACATTGATGATGACATCGGGGCGCAGCCGGCCATCGTCGGTGGCCACGCTGACCTCGGTGGCAAAATCGACATATTCGGCCAGCCCGCATTGTTCCAGCACGTTGCGCAATTGCGCCTCGCCCCACCGCCCCCGCGCCTTGGGCGCATTGCGTAGCGCATTGTTCAAATTGGCCGTCACCGCCTTGACCTCGGCCTGTCCCTGCCGCATCGATTCGATCAGCCCGGTCAAATTGCCATAGGCCGCCTGCCGCTCGGCCTCGACCTTGGCCACCGCAGTTTCATATTTTTCCAGCCGGTCGTGCACGGGGGTCAGCAGCGCCTTGATATTCTGGCCTGCGCTCGCCTCGCTCTGCTTGAAGCGCGCCTCTGCCCGCTCCAGAAATGCCGTCTGTGCCGCATCCAGCATCGCTTGCCCCACCTCGCGGAACTGAACGGTCAGCGCCGCCTGCGCCGCGTTCAATTGGGCAATCTGCGCCTGCATTCCCGCTTCCTGCGCGTCCCGCCGGGCAACCTCGGCGGCGATCGTGGTGCGCAGCTCATCCCGCTGCGTCACTGCTTCGGCCAGATCGACCATCGCCCGCTTGAATTGGTCCGCCAGCCCGTCGCGCTCCGCCCGCAGCCCCGCCGCCCCGCGCGCGGCCGCCAGCCAACCGATCAGCCCACCCGTCGCGGCGGCGGCCACCGCCAGAATAATTCCAAAAACCACATCCATGGCCGGAACATAGGCCGAACATCTTGCCGTGGCCAGCGCAAAATCCTTATCCGGTTCGCGCGGCAAACTCCGGCGGTAATAGCGCGCGATAGGCGCTCAGCGGCGGTGCGCCCGGCACTGTCGTCCCCTGCATCAACAGCCAGCAATGGCGGACAATTTCTGCCTGTTGCTCCAGTCCGTAGCGTTCCAGCCCCCAGCCCGGGCGCAGCACATAGCCATAGCGGGTAAAGGGATGGCGCATCAGCACGAGATACCAGCGGCCGCGCCGCTGCGCCTGCCACACATGGACCAGTTCGTGAATGAACAGTCCGCCGGCGGCCAGCGGCGCGGCGGCAAAATCATCGGCATAGGCCGAACCATGCGGGTGAAAATGCAAATGGCCCATCGGCGCCATCACCACCCGGCGCGGCTGAAAAAATGCCCATTTGCGCCGCCGGACTTGCACTGCCGCATAGTCGATGGCGTCGCCAAATATCGTGCGCGCCATCGCGATTTCGCCGCTGGTCAGGCTCCGGTCATCGGCCATCACGCGCCGTCCGTGCTTGCATCAATGGCCCTTGTGCTCGCCGCCGCCATGGCTGTGCTTGCCATCAGCGGCCACGCCCGGATCGGTGATGGCCAGATCCGCCTTGATCCGGTCATTGTTGGAAAAAATGAACACAGCGGGCAATTTGCCTGCCTCAATTGCCGCCGGGTTAATTCCCCACAGCATCAGGTGCAGCCCGCCGGGCTTGGCCACCACATCCTCGCCAGCCGGCACGGGGATCGCCTTGATCTCGCGCATCACCATCAGATCGCCGTCACGCGCATGTTCGTGCAATTCCACCCGCTGGGCCAATTCGGTGGTCACCGCGACCAGCTCCACCGCCTGCGGCCCGCCGCGAATGGTGAAATATCCCGCCGCAGGCCGGTCCGAAGTGGCGGGCAGTTTCAGCGAGCCACCGACCACATTCAGCACCGGCGCGCGGCCCAGCGGATTTTCGCCGCACCCGCTGAGGGCCATCGGCGCAGCCATGGCGAGTAAAATTGCCAATTTTCGGGTCATCACTTCACTCCTTGAAAATGGTCCCCACCGCTCTCATTTGCGCATAGACGGGGTGGGGCCGGTCGGCAAGACGTTAGGCCGCAGCCACTATCCGCCAATTTTGACAACCCCATGGCGCGCCGCGGTCCAGTGGCGGGGCCAATGATGCAAGGAAGATGGACCAATGGCAAAAGTGATCGGCATCGATCTGGGCACCACCAACAGCTGTGTGGCGGTAATGGAGGGCGGTAAGCCCCGCGTGATTGAAAATAGCGAGGGCACGCGCACCACCCCCTCGATTGTCGGCTTTGCCAAGGACGGCGAGCGGCTGATCGGCCAGCCCGCCAAGCGTCAGGCGGTGATCAACCCTGAAAACACCGTATTTGCGGTCAAGCGCCTGATCGGCCGCCGGTTCGATGATCCCCTGACCAAGAAGGATATGGAACTGGTCCCCTATAGCATCGTCAAGGGCAAGACCGGCGATGCGTGGGTAAAGGCGGGCGGCGAGGAATATTCGCCAGCGCAAATCTCGGCCTTCATCCTTCAGAAAATGAAGGAAACGGCAGAAGCCCATCTGGGTGAGCCAGTGACCCAGGCCGTGATCACCGTGCCCGCCTATTTCAATGATGCCCAGCGGCAGGCGACCAAGGATGCCGGCAAGATTGCGGGCCTTGAGGTGCTGCGGATCATCAACGAACCGACGGCGGCGGCGCTGGCCTATGGCCTCGACAAGCAGGACAACAAGACCATCGCGGTTTACGACCTTGGCGGCGGCACCTTCGACGTGTCGATCCTGGAGGTTGGCGACGGTGTGTTCGAGGTGAAGTCGACCAACGGCGACACATTTTTGGGCGGTGAAGATTTTGACACAACGCTGGTCAGCCATCTGGCCGATGGGTTCAAAAAAGATGAGGGCATCGACCTGCGCGGCGACAAATTGGCGTTGCAGCGGCTGAAGGAAGCCGCCGAAAAGGCCAAGATCGAGCTGTCGTCGGCGGCGACCACCGAAATCAACCTGCCGTTCATTACCGCTGACGCGTCGGGGCCGAAGCATTTGGTGAAAAGCATCACCCGGGCGGACCTGGAAAAGCTGGTCGAAACGCTGGTCCAGCGCACGCTGGAGCCGTGCCGCAAGGCGATCAAGGACGCCGGTATTGCTGCCAAGGACATTGACGAGGTGGTGCTGGTCGGTGGCATGACCCGGATGCCCCGGGTGCGCGAGGTGGTGAAGGACTTCTTTGGCAAGGAGCCGCACACCGGGGTGAACCCCGACGAAGTGGTCGCCATCGGCGCGGCGATTCAGGCCGGCGTGCTGCAGGGCGATGTGAAGGATGTGCTGCTGCTGGACGTGACCCCGCTGTCGCTGGGCATCGAGACACTGGGCGGGGTGTTCACCCGGATGATCGACCGCAACACCACCATCCCAACCAAAAAGTCACAGGTTTACTCAACCGCCGACGACAATCAGTCCGCCGTGACGATCCGCGTGTTTCAGGGCGAGCGGGAAATGGCCGCTGACAACAAGATGCTGGGCCAGTTCGACCTGATCGGCATTCCGCCCGCGCCGCGCGGCGTGCCGCAGATTGAGGTGACGTTCGACATTGACGCCAATGGCATTGTGTCGGTGAACGCCAAGGACAAGGGCACCGGCAAGGAGCAGGCGATCAAGATCCAGGCATCGGGCGGCCTGTCCGACGCCGACATCGACCAGATGGTCAAGGACGCCGAACGCTTTGCCGAGGAGGATAAGCAGCGCCGCGAGGCAGCGGAGGCCAAGAACAATGCCGAAAGCCTGATCCACAGCACCGAACGGCAATTGGCCGAACATGGTGACAAGGTGGACAGCAGCCTGAAGGCCGAGATTGAGGCGGCGATTGCCGAGACCAAGGCGGCGGTCGAGGGGGGCGATCCGGCGGCCATGACCGACAAGGCGCAAGGGTTGGCTCAGGTCGCGATGAAGCTGGGTCAGGCGATTTACGAGCAGGAACAGGCCAAGGCGGGCAGCGATGACACCGCCGCCAAGGCCGATGACGATGTGGTCGATGCCGAGTTTTCGGAAGTGGAAGACGACAAGAAGTAAGGCCCGCCCGGCACCGGGGGGCAGCCCGCAGGGTGGTGATTTGGGGCGAGGCCGCCCCCGACCCCCATCCTGCGGGCACTCCACCGCTGGCCGGGGTGAGGGGCATAGGGGCCACTGCATATGTCGCTGGACATTGATTATTACGAACTGCTGGAATGTGATCGCGGCGCATCGGATGCGGTGCTGAAATCCAGTTACCGCAAATTGGCGATGAAGTTTCACCCGGACCGCAACCCGGGCGACGCCAGTGCCGAGGCACGGTTCAAGGCGATCAGCGAGGCCTATGACTGCCTGCGCGACCCCCAAAAGCGCGCAGCCTATGACCGTTATGGCAAGGCGGCATTTGCAAATGGCGGGCCAGGCGGGTTCGGTGGCCGGGGCCAGGCCGGCGGCGATTTTGGCGATATCGGCGATATTTTTGAATCAATTTTTGGCTCGGCCTTTGGCGGCGGCGGCGGCGGACGCGGCCAGCGCGGGCCGGCGCGCGGCGCGGACCTGCGCTATGATCTGGAAATCACGCTTGAGGAGGCGTTTGCCGGCGTCACCCGCGACATTCGCGTCGATGTCGCCGCGCCGTGCGACCATTGCGGCGGTTCCGGCGCACGGCCCGGCACCGGCACCCGGCGCTGCGGCACGTGCGGCGGCGTCGGCAAGGTGCGGGCGCAGCAGGGATTTTTCATGGTCGAGCGCACCTGCCCCGATTGTCTGGGCGCAGGCGTGGTGATCGAAGACCCGTGCCCGGTGTGCCACGGCGAGGGCCGGGTCGAGCGGACCAAAACGCTGAATGTCGCCATTCCGGCGGGGGTGGACGACGGCACCCGCATCCGTTTGTCAGGTGAGGGCGAGGCCGGAGCGCGCGGCGCGGGCACGGGCGATTTATATATTTTCCTGCACGTCAAGCAGCACCGCCTGTTCGAGCGCGAGGGCACCACCTTGTTCGCCCGCGCACCGATCAGCTTTACCGCCGCGGCGCTGGGCGGGGACATCAGCATTCCGGCGCTGGACGGGGCGGCGATTGATATCCGCATCCCGGCGGGCATCCAGTCGGGCAAGCAAATCCGCCATCGCGGCGCGGGGATGCCGGTGCTCAACGGGCGCGGGCGCGGCGATCTGGTGGTCCAGATTGACGTGGAAACCCCGACCCGGCTGAGCGCGAAACAGCGCGAATTGCTGGAGGCGTTTCGCGAAACCGAAACCGGCGCGGAATCCCCGCAATCTCAGGGCTTTTTCGACAAGCTGAAGGGGGTGTGGGACGATCTGACCGAATGATGCAGCGCGCCCGGTTACAGGCACGCCTCCAGAAAGGGTTGGTCAAAGCCATATTGCCGGGCCTTTTCCAGCGTATAGGGGCGCAGGCCCATGGCGCGATATTCGCCAATGATCTTGCCGTTGGCGTCCTCATCCAGATATTCAAATTTGAACAGTTCCTGGGTCACGATCACGTCGCCCTCCATCCCGATCACCTCGGTGATGTTGGTCACGCGGCGAGACCCATCGCGCAGGCGCTTGATCTGAATGATCATGTCCACCGAATCGGCGATTTGTTTGGAAATCGCTTCCTTGGGGATTTTGATGTCGCCCATCAGCACCATATTTTCCATACGGCCCAGGCATTCGCGGGGTGAGTTGCTGTGCAGCGTACACATGGACCCATCGTGGCCGGTGTTCATCGCCGCCAGCAAGTCGAAACATTCCTGACCGCGCACCTCGCCCATGATAATCCGGTCGGGGCGCATACGCAGGGCGTTCTTGACCAGATCGCCCATATGGATGGCGCCATTGCCCTCCAGATTGGCGGGCCGGGTTTCCAGCGGCAACCAATGCGGCTGTTGCAACCGCAATTCGCAGGCATCTTCGATCGTCAACACCCGTTCGCCCGGGTCGATCATTTTCGACAGGGCGTTCAGCATGGTGGTTTTGCCCGAACCCGTGCCGCCGGAAATCACGATGTTGAATCGGCTGGCCCCGGCAATTTTCAGTGCGGTGCACATTTTCTGACTCATGGCGCCCCAATTGCACAACATATCCAGCGTGATCGGCTTGGCCGAAAATTTACGAATGGATATGGCGGTGCCGCGCAGGGACAATGGCGGTACGATCACGTTGACGCGGCTGCCGTCGGCCAAGCGGGCATCGGCCAGCGGGGTGGTCTGGTCAACCCGGCGGCCGACTAGGTTGCAGATGCGCTGGGCGATCTGGAACAAATGCTGTTCGTCGCGGAATTGAATGGGGGCCAGCACCAGTTGCCCCCCCTTTTCAATATAGGTTTGGTGTGGGCCGTTGACCATGATGTCCGAAATATCCGGGTCTGACAGCAATTCCTCCAGCGGACCAAAGCCCAGCAATTCATCAACCAGCACCTTTTCCAGCGCGAATTGCTCGCGGCGGTTCAGCGTGATGCGCAGTTCCGCCAGCACCTCAAGGATGATCGGGCGAAACTCCTCGGTCAATTCATCCTTGGACAGGGTGGCGGCGGCTTCCGGGTCCACCCGCTCCAGCAGGCGGGGCAGCACCTGCTCCTTGATCTTGTGGACGCTGACTTCAAACCCTTGCGCTTTCTCTGGCTCCATGGCCTCGGCGGTGGAGCGTTGATTCAGCCGGTCAATCGCGTCCATCTGTGCTTCCGGCACGGCGGGCGCGGTATCCATGGTTTTTTCCAGCGCGGGAAACTGCGTGCCGCCGGCCGTGGCACCGGACTGCATGGGCTTGGCCACGCCAAATGCGGGGCGTCCAGCGGCTCCGGGGCGACGTCCAAATGCGCTCATCGTTTCAATCCACCTTGCTTACCGGCCGAGCCCTGCGCAGCAGCAGGGTGCCGCCAACACAATTTCTGTATCGCATGGTGGTTAAGGCAGAAGTTTTTATAATGTCCTAATGCCCGGCAGCGGCGATGATCATCGGCCCCATTGGCGGCTGCCGCTGATGAACCGCCCGGCGATGCCGCCAGGCCTCGAAGGCGAAATGTGGAACCGTCAATGACGAAATCAGGACAAAGCTGGCGGCGACCAGATGGCTGCCCCCGTCGGGGGAGGGAGGGCCCACTCCGGCAACGAGCCCCAGCGGCGCCAGTGCCAGCGCACTGACGGCGACAACGACGGCTGTCCGCCGCGCTGGGCCGATGGCGGCCGCCTCGGCCCAGGCGTCGGCCATGTGGCGGGGGGTGTGGAGCAGACAGAAATAGAGCGCGAACCCGATCAACGGGGGCAGGGCGGCGGCGGCAATCAGACACACCGCCAAATATAGTGCAGCATCCAACCGGCCGCGTTTGCTGGCCTCCGCCATGAAGATCAGGCTGGCGAGGGCGGCGGGTATCGCCGTGCAGGCAAGCAGATCGGCGACGATCCAACCGCTGCTTCCCCCCGCCAGCCACGAGAAAATTTCGCCCACGGCTGCTCGGTGGAACAGGGCGGGTGTGGCGATCAATGCCCAACCAGCCATGATGCCCAGAAATGGCTCGCCGCCATGGTGCCAATCCTGACCAAAATGAACGATGGCAATGATCAGAAACGCAGCCAGCGCCGCAGCCGGGGCCATGAACCACAACAGCGCCATCGCCGCACCCCCACCCAGATAGCCGCCAGTGAGGATCAATCGGCCGCGGGCGGTGGCCCGGCCAAAGCGGATGGCGGCAAGTTCAATGTCCATCGCCCCGTGCGGGATACCGATCACCGCAATGGCGAGGGCGGCGACCACCACCGCGCCGGGCAACAGCGCAAGCCCCGTCGCCAGATGCGCGCCGGTCAATGCAGCGCTGATGACCGCGAATGCCAACAGCCGCCGCATCCGGATGGATGCGGCGGCGTCTGGACGGGCCGATTGCTGGCGGCTCGTCACGGCTTACTCGGCGGCGACGGCTTGATTAACGGTCGGCGTGCCATATTCGACCTCTGACTTGCGAACCGCAATCATATAGATCAAGACGCCCACGCCCGCCTTGGCGATGATATCGGCGATGGTATAGCCGATTTCCACCCCAACCGTGATGCTGGTGCCGCTGAGCCCGGTGAAGGGAATCATATAGACGATTGGATAAAAGCCCCACGAGGCAAAAGTCAGCAACCGGGCCTTTTTCACCAGTTCGCGGACATTTTCCGGCTGGCGCTCAACCGCCTTGCCCAGCCCGACGAACAATTCCCACACGATGTACAGGAACGGGATGGTTGACAATGTGCCCCAGATCGCCCGGGTGGTGTTGTCGGTTGCGATTTCGCCGGGATAGCCCAGCGCGATCATCAAAGCCGCCGCAGCACCCAGCTTGACCGCTTTTGACACGGTTTCCGACTGGCTGAGCCGCATCACCAGAATGAGTTCAATCAGCAGCAATGGCACGGTCAACAGCCAGTCGACATAACGATAGGCCTGGTTGAAGGCGACGCCGGTCAGCGTCACCGTTCCGTCCTTCACCGTATAGGCGTCGCCCCAGCTCTCAAAAATCCGAAAATAATGATAGGCCGCAATGGCGCAGACGAGGCCAGAAATTGTCAGCGCGGTTTTATACGGTGCGGCGACCTGAGACCGCCCAAGCCACAGGAACAAAGTGGCGGCGGCCATGGTGGCAAATGTGAACGAAAATGCATTATATACCAATGAATATTGGCCAGGACTTAATAGTTCCATGACAGCGCTCCTGCGGTCCGGCACCCCATTGTGCGCCTCCCGCTTGCTCCCGCTGCCTGTGGCGGACAAGCTGTACAAAATACCATGTTGACCGTGAATCTCTGCATCTCGCCGCAACCACGGCACCGCCCGGCGCGTTATTTCACCAAACATAGCCTATTTTGGAGTGTGACGGCGGCGAGGACGAGACGATGGCTGATCCTGCGGTTCGGCATAATGCCAGATTGACGGCGCTCATTGTCGATAGTCCGATTGCATCAGTCATCAGCGATCCCCGTCTGCCAGACAATCCAATCATCCTGTGCAATCGGGCATTCATGGACCTGACCGGCTATCCCGAAGCTCAGATCATTGGCCGCAATTGCAAATTTCTGGCCGGTCCCGCGACGGAACCATGGTTAACCGATGAAATTCGGCGGGGCGTGCTGGATCATCGCCCGGTATTGGTGGAAATTCTGAACTATAAATATGACGGTACTCCGTTTCGCAACGCGGTGCTGGTGGCGCCGATTTTCGACGAATCCGGTGTGCTGGAATATTTTCTGGGATCGCAGGTGGAACTGCCCGACACCGCCCCGGACACCGCCAGCAACCGGCGGCGGCTGGCGGTGGCGCTGGTAGCCGGATTAACCGGACGCCAGCGCGACGTGTTGGCCCAAGTGGCGCAGGGTCAGCGCAACAAACAAATCGCTCATCGGCTGGGCCTGCACGAACAGACCGTCAAAATGCACCGTGCCGTGCTGATGGAGCGGTTGGGCGCGGCGAGCACCGCCGATGCCATCCGCATCGCGGTCGAAGCCGGGATGTAAGCCGGCCCGCGCCCGCGTTCAGCCGACCCGTTCGGCCAGGATTGTCAGGCCGACCTCATTGACCTCGGCAAAGCCGCCCTGGATGTTCACCACCTCTGGCGCGGCCCCGGCGGCGGCATAGATGCTCAATGGGCCGTCGCGCAGGGTGGCCATGAACGGGGCATGGCCCACCAGCACCGAGAATTCACCCGACGCCCCCGGCACCGTCACCATGTGGACGGCGCTGCTGCGTTCCAGCCGCGTGGGGGTGACAAGCTCAAATTTCAGCATGGCATTTCCTTTGCTCCAGTCCTGGGCGCGGCAGCTTACGCCGCGTCGGCTGCCATTTTCTGGGCCTTGGCAATGGCTTCGTCGATGCCGCCAACCATGTAAAATGCGGCTTCCGGCAGATGATCATATTCGCCGTCAACCACTGCCTTAAAGCTTTTCACCGTGTCGGCCACATCGACATATTTGCCGGAAATGCCGGTGAACACTTCAGCCACATGGAAGGGCTGGGACAGGAAGCGCTGGATTTTCCGGGCGCGGGCAACGGTCAACTTGTCCTCTTCCGACAGTTCATCCATGCCCAGGATCGCGATAATATCCTGAAGCGATTTATATTTTTGCAGCGTCTCCTGAACCCGGCGGGCGGTATCATAATGGTCCTGACCGACCACGCGCGGCTCCAGCACCCGGCTGGTGCTGTCGAGCGGATCGACCGCCGGATAAATGCCCAGTTCTGAAATCGCGCGGTTCAGCACGGTGGTCGCGTCCAAATGGGCAAAGCTGGTCGCGGGGGCCGGGTCGGTCAAATCGTCGGCGGGCACGTAAATCGCCTGAACCGACGTGATCGAGCCTTTGTTGGTCGAGGTGATGCGCTCTTGCAGCGCACCCATGTCAGTTGACAGGGTCGGCTGATAGCCCACGGCGGAGGGAATACGGCCCAGCAGCGCCGACACTTCCGAACCCGCTTGGGTGAAGCGGAAAATATTGTCGACAAAGAACAACACATCCTGCCCCTCAACATCGCGGAAATATTCCGCAATGGTCAGGCCGGACAGGGCCACCCGCGCGCGCGCGCCCGGCGGTTCGTTCATCTGGCCAAAGACCAGCGCCACTTTGCTGCCCTCAGGCGTCGGATTGCCGTCGGCGTCCTTCGCGATCACCCCGGCGTCCAGAAATTCATGATAGAGGTCATTGCCCTCGCGGGTGCGCTCGCCAACCCCGGCGAACACGCTGGTGCCGCCATGGCCTTTGGCGATATTGTTGATGAGTTCCTGAATCAGCACGGTCTTGCCCACGCCCGCGCCGCCGAACAGACCGATCTTGCCGCCCTTGGCATAAGGGGCAAGCAGGTCGATCACCTTGATCCCGGTGACCAAAATGCTGGTGTCGGTGGACTGGTCGACAAATTCCGGCGCCTTGGCGTGGATCGGGGCGCGCAGGTCGGTGACGACCGGGCCGCGCTCGTCAATCGGCTCGCCAACGACATTCAAGATGCGGCCGAGCGTTTGCGGGCCAACCGGCACCGAAATCTGCGCGCCGGTGTCGGTGACCGGCTGGCCCCGGGTCAGGCCGTCGGTGGCGTCCATCGCGATGGTGCGAACCGTGTTTTCGCCCAGATGCTGGGCCACCTCCAGCACCAGCCGGTTGCCATTATTGTCGGTTTCCAGCGCCGCCAAAATGGCGGGCAGGGTGCCGTCAAACTGCACGTCAACAACTGCGCCGATGACCTGGACAATCCGGCCAGTGGCGGCGGAGGCGGGGGCAGCAGCGGCTTTTTTGGTCTTGGTGGCGGTGGCCATGGTCGTATTCCTTAACCTGTCGTCGGGGCTGAAGGCGCGAGTGCGCCAGCGTGTTTGTGGTCTGAACCGGCGTTTGGCACGCCAGCGCTCCTGTCTTTTGCTACAATGCTTCCGCGCCAGCAATAATTTCAATGAGTTCGGTGGTAATCGCCGCCTGGCGCTGACGGTTGTACACGATGGTCAGCTTCGATATCAAATCACCTGCGTTGCGGGTGGCATTTTCCATTGCGGTCATTGACGCGCCTTGCTCCGACGCGGCGTTTTCCAGCAGGCCCTTGAAAATCTGGATGGCGATGTTGCGCGGCAACAAGTCGGCCAGGATCGCTGCCTCATCCGGTTCATATTCGACCGTCGCTCCGGTGGCAGCGCCCGCGTCGGCGGCGATGGGCACCGGGATGATCTGTTGCCCGGTGGCGGTTTGCACCAGTGCGGACTGGAACTTGCTGAAAAACAAATGGGCGACATCAAATGCGCCGCCGTCGAACAGGGTCATCACCCGGTCGGCAATCTCGCTCGCCTCGGCAAACCCCAATGCGCGGATGCCGGTGGTGTCATATTCGGCGATGACCTGCCCGGGAAACAGGCGGTTGATGACCGGACGGCCCTTGCGCCCCACCAACAGGAAGCGGACGGTTTTGCCGGCGGCCTGCAGGCTGAGCGCCTTATCGCGCGCGGCCTTGACAATATTGCTGTTAAACGCCCCGGCCAGGCCCCGATCGCTGTTCAGCACCACCAGCAAATGATTATCGTCGGCGCCGGTTCCGCCCAGCAGGCGGGGCGCCCCGGCGGCGGCCCCGACCTTTCCGGCCAGACTGGCCACCACCCCCTCAAGCCGCTGGGCATAGGGGCGCGCGGCTTCGGCTGTGGCCTGCGCCTTGCGCAACTTGGCGGCGGCGACCATTTTCTTGGCCTTGGTGATCTTCTGGGTCGATTTGACCGACCCGATCCGCCCTTTGAGTTCTTTCAAACTGGCCATGACAGCCCTTTCCTCAGCCCAAGCGGATCAGGCAAAAATCTTGGCAAAAGCATCAAGCGCGGCGACCAGCGCCGCCTTGGTGTCATTGCCCAAATCCTTGCTGTCGCGGATCGCCGCCAGCACCCCGGGGTGGTCGCTACGCAAATAGGCCAGCATGGCTGCTTCATAGCGGGTCACATCGGTGGTCGCGACGCTGTCCAAATAGCCATTGGTGCCCGCGAAAATCGACGCCGTCTGCTCCTCGAACGGCATCGGGGCAAATTGCGCCTGTTTCAGCAATTGCGTCAGCCGCGCGCCGCGATTGAGCAATTTCTGGGTCGAGGCATCAAGGTCACTGCCAAACTGGGCAAAGGCCTCCATCTCGCGATATTGCGCCAATTCCAGCTTGATGCTGCCCGACACTTTCTTCATCGCCTTGGTCTGTGCCGCCGACCCCACGCGGCTGACCGACAGACCCACGTTGATCGCGGGGCGAATCCCCTGATAAAACAGGTTGGTTTCGAGGAAAATCTGGCCATCGGTGATCGAAATCACGTTGGTGGGGATATAGGCCGACACGTCGCCCGCTTGCGTCTCGATGATCGGCAGCGCGGTGAGCGAGCCGCCACCATTGGCGTCGGACATTTTGGCCGCCCGTTCCAGCAACCGGCTGTGCAGGTAAAACACATCGCCCGGATAGGCCTCGCGGCCCGGCGGGCGGCGCAAGAGCAGCGACATCTGGCGATAGGCGACCGCCTGCTTTGACAAATCGTCATAGACGATCACGGCGTGCATGCCATTGTCGCGGAAATATTCGCCCATGGTGCAGCCGGTGTAGGGCGCCAGGAATTGCAGCGGCGCGGGTTCCGAAGCCGTGGCGGCCACCACGATGCTATATTCCATCGCGCCATTTTCTTCGAGTTGGCGGACGATTTGCGCGACGGTTGACCGCTTTTGGCCGACGGCGACATAGATGCAATACAGCTTCTTGCTTTCATCATCCCCGGCGTTGGCGGCCTTTTGGTTGATGAAGGTGTCGATTGCCACGGCGGTTTTGCCGGTCTGGCGATCGCCGATAATCAGTTCGCGCTGGCCGCGCCCGACCGGCACCAGCGCATCCAGCGCCTTCAGGCCCGTCTGCACCGGCTCGTTCACCGACTGGCGCGGGATGATGCCGGGGGCCTTGACCTCCACCCGCATCCGCTTGTCGGCCACAATCGGCCCCTTGCCGTCGATGGGATTGCCCAGCCCGTCAACCACCCGGCCCAGCAGACCCTTGCCAACCGGCACGTCCACGATCGTGCCGGTACGCTTGACCACGTCACCCTCGCGGATTTCGGCGTCGCTGCCGAAAATCACGATGCCGACATTGTCCGCTTCCAGGTTCAGCGCCATGCCTTGCACGCCATTGGCGAATTCGACCATTTCCCCGGCCTGAACATTGTCCAGCCCGTGAACGCGGGCGATGCCGTCGCCGACCGACAGCACCTGGCCGGTTTCCGACACCTCAGCATCGGTGCCAAAATTGGCAATCTGGTCCTTGATGACCTTGCTGATTTCAGCGGCGCGGATTTCCATGGGGCTTAGCCTTTCATCGCAGTGGCGAAATTGTTGAGACGGGTGCGGATGCTGGCATCAATCCGCTGGCTGCCCAGCGTGATGACCAGTCCGCCCAAAATGGCAGGGTCGACGCTGGCGGCAATTTTGACGGACCGGCCCGCGCGGGCATCCAGTTTCTGGGACAGCGCCGCCAATTGGTCGGCGGCCAGCGGGTGGGCGGTGGTGACATGTGCGGTCACTTCGCCCCGGTGCGCGGCCAGGATCGCCTGAAATGCGGCGGCAATATCACCCAGCTTTGCCAGCCGGCGATTGGCGGCCAACACGCCCAGAAAGCGGGTCGTCAGCGGGCTGAGGCCCATTTGCGCCGCAACCGCCGCAACTGCCGCCCCGGCTGCCCCGCGCCCGATCATCGGATTGGAGGTGAGCGCGGCCAATTCGGCTGATTCGGCCAAGGCAGCGCGCAGCCCGGCAAGATCGCCCGCCACTATATCAATGGCACTACCGTCCGCACTGGCCTCATCCGCCAGATCAAACAGCGCTTTGGCATAGCGACCTGCCAGCCCTGCCGTGATATTTTCCACCGTGCCGCTGGAGTGATCCACGCGCGAAAATCCTTGCCAATGTTCCCGGAAGGGAAGCGATCTGCGGGCCGATGGGCCGCACATGGGCCACCCCGCAAAGTTGGGGCGCGCCTAGCAATGATTCTGGGCCATGGCAAGATGCGGTGGGGCGGGGCCGCCGCGCCGGTCAGTTGAAATTATAGGGATCAATGTCGATGCTCAGCCGCACTTTGGCCGGCCAGTCGATCAGGGCGGTCCATTGGCGGATCATGGTCTGAAGGTCAAAGGCACGCGGGGCGTGGACGAGCAAGCGGATGCGGTGCCGCCCGCGCAGCATGGCCAGCGGCGCGGGTGCAGGACCGTAAACATCCGCGCCGCCGCCCCGGTTGGCGGGGGCCAGCCGGGCGAGCTGGTCGGCGGTCCGGCGAACCAGATCGCCGTCCTCGCCCGACAGGATCAGGGCGGCAAAGCGGCCATAGGGCGGGCTGCCGGCGGCGCGGCGGGCGGCGGCCTCGGCGGCATAAAAACCGTCGCGGTCGCCCGCCACCAGCGCCTGCATCACCGGCGCGCCCGGCAGCCGGGTTTGCAGCAACACCTCGCCCGGCTTGGCCCCGCGTCCGGCGCGGCCCGCGACCTGTTGAATTTGCTGAAATGTCCGTTCGGCAGCGCGCAAATCGCCGCCATCCAGCCCCAGATCGGCATCGACCACCCCCACCAGCGTCAGTTCGGGGAAATGATAGCCTTTGGTCACCAATTGGGTGCCGATGATGATGTCGATCATCCCGGCCTCGACCGCGCCCACAAATTCGGCGGCGCGGGCGGGCGACCAGATGGTGTCGGATGTCACCAGTGCGGTGCGGGCCGCCGGGAAGCGCGCCTTGACCTCATCGGCCACCCGCTCGACCCCCGGGCCGACCGGCACCAGCGCATCCTCCGTACCACATTCCGGGCATTTGACCGGCGGCGGCATGGTATGGCCGCAGTGGTGACAGGCCAGCCGGTGGTGCAGCCGATGTTCGACCATCCATGCCGTGCAATTGGGGCATTGGATCCGGTGGCCACACGCCCGGCACAGCGTCAGCGGCGCAAAGCCGCGCCGGTTGAGGAACAACAGGCTTTGCTCGCCCGCCGTCAGCCGGGCCGCCAGCGCGGCGACCAGCGGCGGGCTGAGCCAGGTGCCGCGGTCCGGCGGATTGTCGAGCAGGTTGACGGCGGTGATGGCGGGCAGATGCGCGCCGCCATAACGGCCCGGCAGGCTGAGGCGGCGATAGCGCCCGGCCTCGACCTGAGCCAGACTTTCCAGCGCGGGAGTGGCGCTGGCCAGCACCACCGCGATGCCCTCCAGCTGCGCGCGCATCACCGCCACGTCGCGGGCGTGATAGCGCACGCCATCATCCTGTTTGAAGCTGGTCTCGTGCGCTTCATCGACAATGATCACGCCCAGATTGGCAAAGGGCATGAACAGGGCCGATCGCGCGCCAATCACGATCCGGGCCTGACCGGCGGCGATGGCGTGCCACACCCGCCGCCGCTCCGCCGCGCCCATGCCGCTGTGCCAGGCGGCGGCATCGGCTCCGAACCGGGCGGCGAACCGGGCCAGCATCGGCTGGGTCAGCGCAATTTCAGGCAGCAGGATCAGCGCCTGCCGCCCGGCGCGCAGCGCCGCCGCCACCGCCTCCATATACACCTCGGTCTTGCCGCTGCCGGTTACGCCGTCCAGCAAAATAGGGGCAAAGCTGCGCGCGGTCACTGCGGCGGCCAGTTCGGCGGCGGCTTCGCGCTGGGCCGGGCTCAGCTCAGGCGGGGCAAAATCGGGGTCGGGCCCGGCGAAATCGCCTGCGCCCCGGTCGGCGGCGGCAACCAACCCGCCCGCCTGAACCAACCCGCGCAGCACGGCCTCACTGACCCCGGCTGCGGCGGCCAGTTCGCGGAGCGTGCCCTGGGCATCCACCAGCGCAGCCAGCGCTGCCCGGCGCTGCGGCGTCAGGCGCGGCGGGGCGGTGCCGCTCAGGCGATATTCCACGATTGGCCGCCGGGCATCGGCAAAAGCGCTGCCCGGCAGCACCATCCGCAGCACCGCCCCGGCGGGCGCCATATAATAGCTGCTAACCCATTCCACCAACCGCCGCAGGGGCGCGGCCACCGGCGGCACATCCACCAGCTCCAGCACATTGCGCAGCCGGTTGTCGCTGACCCCGGCAGCATCCAGCGTGCCGCCAAAACCATCGGCGTCCCATACCATTCCGCCCATCCGGCGGGGGCCAAGCGGCACCACCACCACACTGCCCGGTTCCGCCGCCATGCCGCGGGGCACCCGGTAATCCAGCGGGCCAAGCGCGGTGGTCAGCAACAGGACAGGGTGGCGGCTCATGACACCATCAGCGTTAGCGCCAAGTCCCGCCGGTGGAAACAGCGACTGCGATGTATGCACTTTGGCGCTCCACACCAGCCGCCATTCGCGTTATTGTCCGGGGCGATGCAAAATTTGAACATGCGGGACAAGGAATTGCGGCTGGCCCTGATCTGCTACGGCGGCATCAGCCTGGCTGTCTATATGCATGGGGTCACGAAGGAGGTCTGGCGGTTGGCGGCGGCGTCGCGGGCGCGGCTGGACAATGCGCCGCCGTCGCCGGGCAGTACGGGGATTTATCGGCGGTTGTTGGACCAAATCCAGGCCGCGGGCAATTTGCGGCTGCGGGTGATGGCCGATATTGTGGCCGGGTCCAGCGCCGGCGGGATCAACGGCGTATTTCTGGCAAGGGCCATCGCCAGCGGCCAGTCGCTGGAGCCGCTGACCGATTTGTGGCTGAACACCGCCGACGTTGACATGCTGCTCGACCCCGATGCCCGGCCCTTGTCGGCGGCGACCAAATTTTGGGCTGCGCCAATTGCCTGGGCAGCGATGAAGCGCAGCGGCAATGCCATCGACCGGAGCGTCGGCGGGGATGGGCAGGACGAGGTGCGCACCAAATTGTCGCGCTTTGTCCGCGCCCGCTGGTTTCAACCGCCCTTTGGCGGGGCGACGTTCTGCGGTCTGTTGCTTGATGCGTTTGACGCAATGGCGGCGCAGCCCGCTGGCCCGCCGCTGGTGCCCGATGGCCATCCGGTTGACCTGTTCGTGTCGGCCACCGACTTTGCCGGGCACGACCGGCAATTGGCCCTGAACAGTCCGGCAATGGTGACGGAGCGGGCGCATGGCATCATGCTGGGTTTCAGCCGGGCTGAGGTGAAGGCCGCGCCGGGGCGGCGGCTGGATGATGATGCCGCGCTGGTGGCCTCCGCCCGGGCAACCGCCAGCTTTCCGGGAGCATTTCCGCCATTCACGGTGCGCGAGCTGGATCGCGTATTGGCGGCGCGCGGGCGCGATTGGCCGGGCCGGGCGGCATTTATCGCCGCGCAACTGCCGCCCGGCCCGGCGGACAGCGATCCGGCGGACCGCGCCCTGATCGACGGGTCGGTGCTGGCCAATGCGCCCTTTCGGCCTGCCATCGCCGCGCTGCGCCAGCGCCCGGCGCGGCGGCAGGTGGACCGGCGCTTTGTGACCATCGATCCCAAGGCAGAGGCCGGGGGCAATGCCGCCGCGCCCGCTCCCGTTGGTTTTTTCTCGGCGATATTGGGCGCGCTGATTACGATCCCCCGCGAACAGCCGATTGGCGACAATGTCGAGGCGCTTAGCCAAATGTCAGCCCGTATCCGCCGAACCCAGAAAATCATCGACGCCATGGGCCCTGAGGTCGAGGGCGAGATCGCCGCAGCGCTGGGCCGGACATTTTTCCTCGACCGCCCGACCCCGGCCCGGCTGGCCCGCTGGCGGGCGAAGGCGGCAGAGCAGGCGGCGGCGCGGGCGGGCTTTGCCTATTTGCCCTATGCGCATCTGAAGCTCTCGCTGGTGGTCGAGGGGGTGGCGGCACTGGCGGCGCGGCTGGACGGTGGGCGGTATGGAGCCACGGAAACCATGCGGCTGGGCATGTGGACGGTGGTGCGGACCGCAGGGCTGGACCGGCTGGCGGCGGACAAAGGCAGCGGCACCCCAGCCGACGCCATCGCCTTCTTCCGGGCGCACGACCTGGATTTTCGCATCCGGCGGCTGCGCTTTTTGGCCCGCAGCCTCGATGGCCGCGGGGTGGGACAGGCCGGCGAGCCCCTGCGCCGGGCGGTTTTTGCGGCACTGGGCGACTGTGCGGCGCGGGAGGCTGATGCGTGGTTTGCGGGGCTGGCCGCCAATCCCCCGGCCACCCCGGCGGCATGGCTGGCAGCGATTGCCGACCAGCGCGATCTGGCCGAGCTGGACGCCGCGGTCGATGCGGCGCTGGCCCCGGGATTTGAGGCACTGGAGCGGGATGATCGGCGCGCCTTGCTGCTCGGCTATATCGGCTATGCTTTTTACGATGCGGCGATGCTGCCGCTGATGCAGGGGGGCGGTTTTGATGAATTTGACCCGGTGCGGGTGGACCGCATCTCGCCCGCCGACGCCAATGCCATTCGCTCCGGCGGCGCAGGCGCGGTCTTGAAAGGCATTGAGTTCAACAGCTTTGGCGCATTTTTCAGCCGGGCTTACCGCGAGAACGACTATTTGTGGGGACGGCTGAACGGGGCGGATCGGTTGATCGACATTGTCGCCAGCGCCGCCGAGGCTGGCGGCGAACTGGCTCCCGGGGCACTGGCCGCGCTGAAACGCGAGGCATTTCAAGCAATTTTGGCCGAGGAGGCACCCCGCCTGACCCAGATCGCGCCGCTGATCGCGGGGCTGGCGCGCGAAATCAGCCCGCCTTGATCGCCAGCCCCAGCGCAACGACCCCGGCCATGGTCGCCAGCACCGATATTGCCTGCCACGGCATAAAGCCTACCGCATCAGGATTGCGCCGGGCCAAACGGCGGCGGTCGGCCACCGCGGCAATTCCGGTCAGCACAAAGCAAGCCGCCGCAACCAGCCAGTATAGCGGCACCGCCGGGGGCATATATGCTTGAATAGTCCGGCGTCCTTCTGCATTGTGCCCAGCATGGCAATTAGGAGCAGCGGGATATGCGGGTTTTGCAGATGATTTCAACCAGCGCCGCCCCAGTGGCAGCGATCATCGCCGCCGGTCTGGTGGCGGGATGCGTGCAGATGACCGGAACGGGCGGAGCGATGGCCCAGCCGGCTGCGCCCGCAGCGACCAGCGCGGCGGCTGACCGCGCCATCGCCGCCGCCGTTGCGGCGCCCACCCGCACCCCGGCCAATGTCGCCCGCGACGGTGCGCGCAACCCCGCCGCCACCCTGGCCTTTTTCGGCGTGAAACCCGGGCAGACGGTGGTGGAATTGTGGCCCGGTGGCGGCTGGTATACCGAGATATTGGCCCCATTGGTGGCAGGCGGCGGCGGCACGCTATATGCCGCCGCGCCGTGGGAGCGCGGCCTGAACCGCATCAAGGAATGGCAAACGGCCAAGCCAGAGCTTTATGGGGCGATCAAACTGGCCGAATATCCGAACGCCGGGACCAACCCCCGGGTGCCGGACGGCAGCGCGGACGTGGTGCTGACCTTCCGCAACGTCCACAATTGGCGCTTTGGCGGGCTGGACAATACGGCCAATGCCTTTGCCCAGGCCTATGCGATGCTGAAACCCGGCGGCGTGCTGGGGGTGGTAGAGCACCGGCTGAACGAGGATGACGATATCGGCAAAGAGGATAAAAGCGGCTATATGAAAGAAACCAGCGTGATCGGCTTTGCCCGGGCCGCTGGGTTTGAACTTGCCGCCCGCAGCGAGATCAACGCCAATCCCCGCGACACCAAGGATTATCCCAAAGGCGTGTGGACGCTGCCGCCCCGCTTTGCCGAGGGCGATACCGACCGGGCCAAATTTGCCGCCATTGGCGAATCTGATCGGATGACCTTGAAATTTGTCAAACCTGTCCGCTAAGGGCGCGGCCAGCACGGCCATTGATCCGGCGCTGTTGCTCAGCGCTTATGCGCAGGGCCTGTTCCCGATGGCCGATGGCGCGGATGATCCGGGTGTTCACTGGGTCGAGCCGCGCCGCCGGGCCATCCTGCCGCTGGATGGTTTTCATCTTGGCCGGTCGCTCCGGCGGCGGCTGGTTGCCGACGCGCTGACCGTCACGGCCGACCGGGATTTTGGGGGAATCATCACCCTGTGCGCCGCGGCGGCGGCCGACCGGCCCAGCACGTGGATCAACGGGGTAATCCGCGCCAGCACCGCCGAATTGTTCGCGCGCGGCCATGCCCACAGCATCGAAGTGTGGCAGGGTGACGGGCCACAGCGCGCGCTGGTCGGCGGCCTCTATGGTGTGACGCTGGGCCGGGCATTTTTCGGCGAATCCATGGTGTCCCGGGTCCGGGATGCGTCGAAAATCGCCCTTGCCCATCTGGTCGCCAGGCTGCGGCTGGGCGGCTGGCAATTGCTGGATTGCCAGTTCATGACGCCGCATCTGGCCAGTCTGGGCGCGATTGAAATTCCGCAATCGGCCTATTTGGACCGGCTTCACTCGGCAGTGTTTGGCGGGGGCAGGGTGGCGGTCGGCGCGGCCGGAGCGGCCGGCGCGCTGGTCTCCGGCGGCGACTGGTCCGCGCTTGACCGCCTTGCGGCGCGCGGCGCGGCGGTCGCGGATTTTTCCACCGGCTCGCCGCCGGGAAAACTCATCGTACAGCTTTTGACAAACACATCATAGATGGGATGCTCGACGATATTGCGCTCAGGCCGGTTCTGAAACACCCATCCTGAAAATATCCGATACCATTTGTCATCGCGCTGATTTTGCACGATCAATTGCACAAATGCTGCCGTCTCGCTGGGCCGTTCCCACGGCGGCGTCGCCTCGCACGCGCGCAGCCGCACCAGCGCCCGGCCCACCCGCACGCTGTCGCCCGGCTGCATCGCCAGATCGCGGACCAGCCCGTTGCGCTTGTTCAGCAGGCCAATCACCGCCGTCCGCTCGGCCACCGGGGTCGCACCCTCAACCCCGCCGGTGGCGGCGGCAACGGCGGTCGTGGTGACGCGGGGTGCAGCCTGTGTGGGTGTGCCCTGTTTCGGCTTCGCCACCGGCAATTGGTCGCAGCCGCCAAGCGCCAGCGCGGCCAGTCCTGGCAGCAACAGCCGCACCGCACCAGTTCGCATCGCACCGGCCCGTCCTGCACCAGTCCGTCCTGCACCAGTCAGGATTGAGCCGGTCATTCCGCGTCAGGCTGCCATGGTTGATAATCACCAGTGGCCCGTGCCCGTTCGCCGCCGCGTTCGGGTGCGCCAGCGGGGCGATAGGCCGCGGCAGTTCCGGTCAGATTGGCCGTGGCCGGGGCCTGCCATGCCCGCACCGGCGGCAATTGATCAGGCAACAGATCATGGCTGTGGTGCAGCCAGCCATGCCATTCCGGTGGCACCCGGCTGGCGTCATTTGACCCGCTGTAAATGACCCAGCGGCGTGGTCCCCGGCGGGCACTATAATAGACGTTGCCGGCATCGTCACTGCCCACGCGCACGCCGCCCCGGGCGGTGGCGAGCAGCGTGCCGATGGTTGCGCCGTTCCACCAGGTGAAGATTTTTGCGATACCGCTCAGGAGTGCCATGGCGTGATGCCTACCCTTTTGCCCAGCGCTGCTGCAAGCGATTTACCATGTGATCGTCGCGCTTTCGTCGATATTCAGCCGCGCTGCCGTGCCCCCCGCCAGCTCCAGCACCGCCGTCACCTCGCCGCCGCTGACGATCGGCACCAGCGATTCCGGGATGGTGTTTTCCGCGATACGATCGATGCTGCCGTCGGCACGGATGAAAAATATGTCGAGCGGGATATAGGTGTCCTTCATCCAGAAGCTGGCGATGCGCGGCTGGGTAAAGGGAAACAACATGCCCGCTGACTCGCCGTCCCTGCCAAGGCTGGTGCGATACATCAGCCCGCGCGATTGTTCCTGCGGCGTGCGCGCGACCTCGACCCGAAACTGATGCGCGCTGGTCCCGGCCCGCACCGTGACCGTGGTGCGGGCGGCAAGCTCTGCGCCGCCCGCAGGCGCATCGCCCGGGGTCTTGGCACAAGCCGCGAGCGGCATCGCGGCCGCCAGCAGCAGGGCGAAGATGAATGGGCGCGGCATTCGCTCGGCTCTCCGGTGTGATGACATGGCCCCGGTCCCTTAATCCCTGCGCGTCGCAGCGTCCAGCCACTCTGCAACATCATCCGCTGCGGCATCTTCTGCGCTCATGGCCAAGATCGCCCGGGCGAGGGTCAGGCTGTGCCCGGCCCGGGCAAAGGCGGCAACCGCCCGGTCCTGCGCCCGCCGCGCGGTCAGTGGATCGGCGGCGGGGCCGTCGCCGCGTGCAAAGGGGCCAAGGCGCCGCCGCCGGGCAAAGGCAAGCGCGCTTGCCGCCGCCTCGGCCCGGACCTCAGCCATTGCCGCCGCGCCCGCCGCGTCGGCGTCAACGCTGATGCCGTCGTGGCGCAATTGCGCCTGCACCCGCTGCGCCCCCAGTCCGCGCGCGGTCATGCTGCGTCCCCGCATGGCGGCAAATGCGGCATCATCGACATAACCAGCGGCGACACAGCGCGCGACAAGGGTTGCCACTGCCGCCGCCGCGCCGCCACCAGCATCCTCGCCACCAGCATGATCGGGGCCAGCATCATCGGGGCCAGCGCCGCCCGTCCACCCCCGCTCGTGGCATTTGCGCAGCAAATAGCGGTGCAGCCGGGCGGAACTGGCGGCAAAGCGGGCGACGTAGCGCATGGCGAGCTGGTCGAGGGCGGCGCGGTCCAGCGGCGGCGGCACGCGGCGCTCTGGACGGGTTCGGGCGGGCCGGGTACGGGGGGAGGGGCTGGGCATTTGCCATGTTTGTGCCACAGTCCCGGGCGATTGCGAAGCATAGGATGTAGCAGGTCCGCGCTGACCGCTGCGATTTGCCCGATGCCGCCATTTGATGGGATGTTCAAGTCAATGACCATAGCCAGCACCACCATCTTGCCGGCCGAAACCGTCGAAACTGCCGAAGCCGCCGGTGCTATGGCCAGCGCGGCGGCGGCGCCCACGCCGACGCACGACGATCTGCCGCGCCGGTTCTCGGATTTTGCCACCTTGGGTGAGGCGCTGGATTATGCCGCAACTGGCCAGCGCGGCCTGAATTTTCATGATCCGCGCGGCCAATTGGCCCGCGCTTACCCCTATGCTGAATTGCGCGGCGATGCGTTGATGGCGGCCTATCGCCTGATCGCCGCCGGGGTGCGTCCCGGCGACCGGGTGGCACTGATTGCCGAGACGGTGCCAGAATTTGCCGCGCTGTTTTTTGGCGCAGTTTATGCCGGGGCGTGGCCGGTGCCGCTGCCGCTGCCCACCTCGTTCGGCGGGCGGGACAATTATGTTGCCCAGCTTGCGGTGCAATTGGGCAGCAGCGATCCGGTCATGCTGTTCTATCCGCCAACTCTTGCCGAAATGGGAGCCGAAGCGGCGGCGGTGCATGGGGTTCAGCCGCTGGATTGGGCCAGTTTTGCGGAGCGCCCCGCGCCAGTTGCCGGCCTTCCCCGCCAAGCGGCGGAGCAAATCTGTTATCTGCAATATAGCAGCGGCTCGACCCGTTTTCCGCACGGGGTGGCGGTGACTCACCGGGCCTTGCTCAACAATCTGGCCGCGCACAGCCACGGCATGGAGGTGGTGGAGACTGACCGCTGTGTGTCGTGGCTGCCCTGGTATCACGACATGGGGCTGGTCGGCTGTCTGCTGTCGCCGGTCGCCAATCAGGTATCGGCCGATTATCTGAAGACCGAAGATTTTGCCCGCCGCCCGCTGGCGTGGCTGGATTTGATCAGTCGCAATCCGGGCACGACGCTCAGCTATTCGCCCACCTTTGGCTATGATATATGTGCGCGCCGGGTGTCCAGCCAGACCAAGGTTGCCGAGCGGTTTGACTTGGCGCGCTGGCGGGTGGCCGGCAATGGCGCGGACATGATCCGGCCCGATGTGATGCAGGCCTTTGTCGATGCCTTTGCCGACGCCGGTTTCCGCGCCAGCGCCTTTTTGCCCAGCTATGGCCTCGCTGAAGCAACGCTGGCGGTGTCGATCATGCCGCCGGGCGAGGGGATTGTCGTCGAACTGGTCGAGGAAAGCCTGTTGTCCGGGGCCGAGCCCGATCCGGACCGCCCCAGCCGTTACCGCGCGGTGGTGAATTGCGGCCGTCCGGCGCGCGACATGGCCATTGAAGTGCGCGGCGATGATGGCACACCGCTGGCTGACCAGATGGTGGGCAAAATCTGGTGCAGCGGGCCGTCCTTGATGCAGGAATATTACCGCGATCCCGATGCAACGTCGGCCTGTCTGGTCAATGGCTGGCTGGATACCGGCGACATGGGCTATATCTCCGGCGGCTATATCTATGTGGTCGGCCGGGCCAAGGACATGATTATCATCAATGGCAAAAACCATTGGCCACAGGATATTGAATGGGCAGTGGAGCAATTGCCCGGCTTCAAATCCGGGGACATTGCGGCCTTTGCCATCACCGCACCGGGGGGCGAGGAAACGCCGGCGGTGCTGGTGCATTGCCGCACCACCGATGTGGATGAACGCCGGGCGCTGCATGCCACGATCCGCGACCGGGTGCGGGCGATTACCGGCATCCACTGTGTGGTGGAATTGGTGCCGCCGCGCACTTTGCCGCGCACCAGTTCGGGCAAGCTCAGCCGGTCCAAGGCGCGGGCGCAATATTTGTCGGGCGCGATCCAGCCATTTGCCATTGCGGCCTGAATTGGGGTTTTTGGCTCCGGCCCCGTGGGTGCCATTGAAATGGGCGCATGTTTAAGTGGTGGGTAACCTCTGGCTGATAGGCGCAATTCTGTGTCACAGCCCAATGTCTCCTTCGCCGAAACCAGCCGATGGCTTGCGATGCGCAATTTGTTGGGCTTTGGGCCTCGCGGCGCGGACATTGGGGCCATTCGCGAACATCAAATGGCGCCGCTGCGGCTGCGCGGAATGGTGCGGATGGTGGTCAGCACCGTCACCGGGCTGATTGCGGCGGTCACGATGTTGCCGACCACGCCCCATTTGCTGATCTGGGGCTGGCTGACCATTCATTTGGCGATGACCATCTGGTCACGGCGGCGGCTGGTGAAATTGCGGGCATTTGGGCCAGACCACAGCCGCCAAGACGAATTTCGGATGCTGAACGCCCATGCGTTGCTGATTTCGCTGCTGTGGTCGGCGGCCTTTTGGTTGCCCGGCCCGACGCCGGATCTGGATCATGTGCTGCCGATCTGGTCGCTCGTGCTCCTGTCGATGGTGCTGTTGGTCGGCTTTGCCTATACGTTGCCATCGGCCTGTGCCCTGTTCACCATTCCGGTCAGCATCAGCGCAGCCAGCGCCTTTGTCGTGGCGGGCCAGCCGCTGTTGGCGGTGACGACTTTCGCGGTTGCGGTCACATTGGTCAGCTTCAGCATCCACCTTGGTCTGGTCCAAATCCGTTTTTCGGGCGCAGCGGTCGATTTGAAGGAAAAAAGCCAGACGGTCAGCCTGTTGCTGCGCGAATTTGAGGAAACCAGTGCCGACTGGCTGTGGCAAACCAATGAGTTTCGGCGGCTGA
>DAIUBZ010000003.1:0-13366 GCA_036846445.1 Sphingopyxis sp.
GAAACATGGGACGAGTGGCACGGCGACAAATTGTTCATCGAAGATGTGATGCGGATGCTGGACAATGTGCTCCAGGATTATATCGACCGCGCGCCGCCGGAAATGGCGCGGGCGAAATATAGCGCCAGCCGCGAACGCTCCGTCGGCCTCGGCGTCATGGGCTTCCACAGCTTTTTGCAGGCGCGCGGCTTGCCATTTGAAGGGGCGATGGCGAAGAGCTGGAATCAAAAGATTTTCAAGCACATCCGCGCCCAGGCCGACACTGCGTCAATGCTGCTGGCCAATGAGCGCGGCCCCTGCCCCGACGCCGCCGACATGGGGGTGATGGAGCGGTTTTCTTGCAAGATGGCGATTGCGCCGACCGCGTCGATCAGCATCATCTGCGGCGGCACCAGCGCGTGCATCGAGCCGATTCCGGCCAATATCTATACCCACAAAACGCTGTCGGGCAATTTTTCGATCCGCAACCCGCATCTGGAGGCGCTGCTGATCGCGAAGGCGAAAAACAGCGAAGCGGTGTGGAGCAGCATTTTGGAAAAGGGCGGCAGCGTCCAGCACCTCGACTTCCTGTCACAAGAAGAGAAGGACGCGTTCAAAACCAGCTTCGAGATTGATCAGCGCTGGCTTTTGGAACTGTCCGCCGACCGCACCCCCTATATTGACCAGGCCGCCTCGCTCAATCTGTTCATCCCGGCGGATGTGGAAAAGTGGGATTTGCTGATGCTGCATTACCGGGCGTGGGAATTGGGGATCAAATCCCTCTATTATCTGCGCTCCAAATCCATCCAGCGCGCTGGCTTTGCCGGCGGGGTGGAGGCCGACAACACCCCCGACGCGCCCAAAATGGAACTGGCGGCGGCATCGACCGATTATGATGAATGTCTGGCGTGCCAATAGTCGGGCACCATCACTGATCCCCGCCATCCAAACCTGTATTTGATACGATAAATCTAAGGAAAACCCATGTCCCTGCTGGAAGCCCGCACCCAATATAAGCCGTTTGAATATCCCTGGGCCTATGATTTCTGGAAGCGCCAGCAACAGATTCACTGGTTGCCCGAGGAGGTGCCGCTGGGCGAGGATTGCCGCGACTGGGTCCAGAAATTGTCGGACCATGAGCGCAATTTGCTCACGCAAATTTTCCGCTTTTTCACCCAGGCCGATGTCGAGGTGCAAAATTGCTATCACGAACATTATGGCCGGGTGTTCAAACCGACCGAGATCAAGATGATGCTGACCGCGTTCAGCAACATGGAAACCGTGCATATTGCCGCCTATTCGCACCTGCTCGACACCATCGGCATGCCGGAGAGCGAATATGGCATGTTCCTGCAATATAAGGAAATGAAGGACAAGCACGACTATCTCCACACGTTCGGCGTGGACAGCGATGAGGACATCGCCCGCACTTTGGCGATGTTCGGCGGCTTTACCGAAGGGCTGCAACTGTTCGCCAGCTTTGCGATGCTGATGAACTTCCCGCGCTTCAACAAGATGAAGGGCATGGGCCAGATCGTCACCTGGTCGATCCGCGACGAAAGCCTGCATTGCGAAGGGATCACCCGGCTGTTCCATGCCTTTACCAAGGAACGCGATTGCCTGACCAAGGCGGTGCGCGACGACATATTGGATTGCTGTCAAAAGACGGTGCGGCTGGAGGATGCGTTTATCGATCTGGCGTTTGAACATGGCCCGGTGCCGGGCATGACGCCCAAGGAGATCAAGCGCTATGTCCGCTACATCGCCGACTGGCGGCTGGGCCAATTGGGTTTTCAGCCCATGTATATGATCGAGGAACACCCCCTGCCGTGGCTCAGCCCGCTGCTGAACGGCGTGGAGCATGCCAATTTCTTTGAAGCGCGGGCAACGGAATATAGCAAGGCGGCAACCCGGGGCAATTGGGGCGATGTGTGGTCCAGCTTTGATAACCGCAAAGCCGTCACCGCCAACGACCCCGCTCCGCAACCGGAAGCCGACATGTTCGGCGGCGTGAGCGTGGCGGCAGAGTAACCCGGCAACTGTTGCCGAGCGGCCAGCCGCCCGTCAGCCCCTCACCCAAATTCCGCCGCAAAGGCGGCCGCCGCGCCGAACAGGCCGGGTTGGGGGTGGGTGATGAGTTTGACGGGCAGGCTGGCCATCAGCGGGGCGAAGCGGCCCTTGGCGGTGAAGCGTTCGGCAAAGCCGCTGCCCACCAGCCGGTCCCGCAGCCGCAGACCCAGTCCGCCTGCGATCACCACCCCGCCCGCGCCGTGCGCCAGCGCAAAATCGCCCGCCGCGCTGCCCAGTGACAGGCAAAAGCGGTCCAGCGCCGCCACCGCCAGCGCGTCCTCGCCCGCCAGCGCCAGCGTCCACAGCGCCCGGTCGTCCAGCACCGCCACGGTGCGGCCTTCCAGTGCGGCCAGCGCCGCATAAATATCCACCAGCCCCGGCCCGGAGACAATCCGCTCAACCGACACCCGGGGGTGCCGCCGCCGCAGATGCGCCAGAATCGCATCCTCGATACTGTCCAGCGGGGCAAAATCAATGTGGCCGCCCTCGGTCGGCTGCACCCGCACTGCGCTGCCGTCCCGCCACAATTGCGCGACGCCCAGCCCGGTGCCGGGGCCGACAATGCTGATAACCCCGGCCGGCGGCAACGGCGCATCCGGCCCGCACAGATGGTGAAAATGTTCCGCCCCGGCCTGGGCAACCGCATGGCCCACCGCCGCAAAATCATTGATGAGCACATGGCGCTCCACCGCCAATTTTTCGGCGATCAGCGCCGGACGGAAAATCCACGGATTGTTGGTCAATTTGATCACATCACCGTGAATTGGCGCGGCGATGGCGATGGCGGCGGCGCGCGGCGGCGCGGGCAAGGTGGCGGCAAAGGCCTGCCACGCCGTCTGAAAACTGGCATATTCGCCGCTTTTATACACGGCTTCTGCGCCCAGCCGCACCACCCGGCCATCGGCAATGTCGGCCACCGCAAAACGGGCATGGGTGCCGCCAATATCGGCAGCGATCACTTGGACGGCCATCTGCTTATCCCCTCAGCGCCGCCAGCGCCGCATCATGCGGGGCGAAATTGCGGGCACAGCGCGCAATAAATTCATCGATTTTGCCCATGTCGGCAAGCCCCAAATCTGCCTCCGCCGGGCGCAATTTCGCGTCGTCAGGAAATGTGCCATATCCGGCGAGCAGCGCATGCCACGACAGCGCCGAATAATATTGGCCGATATTCTGGCCGGCCACCTCCGCCGCCAGATCGCGGCCAGTGAACCAGCAGGTCAGCAGCGATTTGAGCGAATCCGACAGGTGATTGTTGGTGGCATTGGCCCGCCAATAGTCCCCCGCCCGCTGGTTCAGCCGGTAATGGCCAACGATATAGTCGCGGATGCCGTCATAGCGGGCGGCAATGGCGGTGTTGAACGCGGCACGGTGCCGGGGGGTGAAGCCGCCGTCGGCCAGCGCGGCGATAAACCCCTCGACTGTCGCCTGGACGATGTGCAGCGCGGTCGCCTCCAGCGGCTCGATAAACCCCTGGGACAGGCCGACGGCGAGGCAATTGCGGTGCCAGCTTTCGGCCACCCGGCCCACCCTCATCTGCAAGTGGCGCACCGGCACATCGGCATCCAGCAGCCCCAAATGGGTCCGCAGTTCGCTTTCCGCAGCGTCGGCACTTAGGAAATCGCTGGCATAGACATAGCCATTGCCGACCCGATTGGTGAGCGGGATCGACCATGCCCAGCCTGCGGTCAGTGCGGTGGCGCGGGTTTCGCATGGAATGGCGCCGGGCGCATGGCCCGTGGGCATGGCCACCGCGCGGTCGGCGAACAGATTGTCGGCAAAGGTGATGAAGGGCACCGCCAATGCGCCCTGAGCGATGGTGCTGCGAAAACCACTGCAATCGAGGAAATAATCGCCCGCCACCCGGTCATCGCCGTCCAGCCGCAGCACCGCCACTGCCCCATCGCCGGCCAATTCCACTCCGGCCACAGTGCGGGCAAGGTGGCGCACACCCAAACGGCCAACCGCATGGTCGCGCAGCACCTGCCCGACCAGCAGCGCGTCGAAATGATAGCCATAGCCAATGTCGAACGGAAAATTGTCTGCGGCCAGCGGGGCCAGCCCATCCGCGGCCAGCCGGGCGGCCAGAAAAAACCGATCAGGGTGCGCCCATGCCTGCCGCCCGGTGCGCCGCGCCGCGCAATTGCGGAAAAAGGCGGGCTGGCTGTGGCCATCCAGATCGGACTGAAAGGGGTGAAAATAGCTGGTAAAGCCAGGCCGGTCTGACCAGCCATCAAAGCGGATGCCATTTTTATAGGTGGCGTTGCAGCGCGGCATCCAGTCGGCCTCGGCCAGACCCAGCCGCGCGAAAAATGCCCGCAATTGCGGCGTGGACCCCTCGCCCACCCCGATGATGCCAATGTCCGGCGATTCCACCAGCGTCACCCGGTGCTGTGGCCACGCCTCGGCCAGCAGACAGGCGGCCATCCAGCCCGCAGTGCCGCCGCCCAGAATGACAAAATCCAGCGGGCGGTCCTCGGCCATGGGCAGCGCCGGGTCGTTATCGGCGCGCGGGGACAAAGCGGATCGCCTGGCCCCCGCCCGGGGCCAGTTTCAGGGTCAGCGCATCGCCCGCCCGCACCCGCCGCGTTTCGATCACATGGGCGGTGCGCTTGGCGGTCCGGTAATCGGCATCGTCAGCATCGCGGTAAATTTGCGCATCATAGCTGCGCCCGGCATCAAGGAAGTCCAGCCTCACCGTCACCTCGCGCGCCTGTTCATCGCCCACGGCGCCCAAAAACCACTCCGGCGTGCCCCGCGCCTTGCGCGCAATCACCGCATAGTCGCCGACCGCCCCCGCCAGCGCGCGGGTTTCATCCCAGTCCACCGCCACATCCCTGATGAACTGAAACGCCGCCTGCTCCGCCTCATAATGTTCCGGCAAATCCGCCACCATCTGGATGGGCGAATAGAGCACCACATAGAGCGCCAATTGCTTGGCCAGCGTCGATTCAATCGCGGTTCCGCCCCGCCCCCTCAGGCTCAGCACGCCGGGGGTGAAATCAAATGGGCCGGACAACATCCGGGTGAACACCAGATTGGCCTCATGCTCCGGCGGGTTTTTCGGCGCGCCCCACGCATTATATTCCATGCCCCGTGCGCCCTCGCGGCTCACCCAATTGGGGTAGGTGCGGCGCAGGCCGGTGTCGCGCACCGGTTCGTGGGGGTTGACGGCAATGCGATGCCGCGCCGCCGTTTCCACAACCTTGAGATGGTGGCGGGTCGATGCCTGTCCCTCATGCCATTCAAAGCGCAGCTTGCCATCCGGCCCGGCCACTTTCAGCCCGCCCGCATCGGCAACATATCCGGTCTTAACGGAATCAATCCCCAGCGACTGATACAGGCGCATCGCATCATCCAATTGCGCCTCATAATGGGCGACATGGCCCGATGTTTCGTGGTGACCGACAATGGTCACGCCCTTGGCCCGGCCATAGTCCGCCACCGCCTTCAGGTCGAAACCGGGGGCGGCTTTGGTAAAGCTGAACGTTTCGCCATTGGCGAACCAGTCGCCGTCCCAACCCTCATTCCATCCCTCGATCAACAGGCCGGTGATGCCATGTTTGCTGGCAAAATCGATCATCTGCTTGGCATAAGCGGTGGTGGCGCCATGTTTCGGCCCGGTCGCCCAGCTTTGCGTGTCGAGGTGCATCCCCCACCAAATGCCCATATATTTGCGGGGGCGGACCCAGCTGACATCGCCCAGCTTATTGGGTTCATTCAGGTTCAGGCCCAGATAATTGTGATTGTACAAATGCGCGGCATCGGGCGATATTTGCAAGGTGCGCCATGGGGTGGTGAAGGGCGCGCGCCGCACCGCCTTTGGCCCGGCCGCCGCCGGGGTCAGGACAGCCTTGAGCAATTGGCCCTCCACCTTGGCCAGATTCATCGCCGGATAATCCACCAGCGCCGCCTCGTGAAACGACAGGTGCAGGCCAGCGGCGGTTTTCAGCGTCAGCGGCATCTGCACCACCCCCGCCTCGCGCAGCGGGGTGCGGTTGTAGAGATATTCCTTGCGGTTCCACTCAAAGGCAGGAAGCCACCAGGCGGTCGCCTCGTCCAGCACGTTGAACTGGGTCAATTCCTCCTGAATCGCCACATTGCCCAGCGCCGCCTGGTCGGGAAATTCATAGCGAAAGCCAAGGCCATAGTCATAGACCCGGAAACGCACGACAAACTCGCGCGCGAGCGGCGTCGCCTCGCGCAGCCGCACACTGAGTTCCTGATAATGGTTGCGGATGGTGCGCCACTCGCCCCAGGGTTGCTGCCAAACTTCGTCCATGGCCGCGGTGGAGGTGTCCACCAACTTGAAATTGCGCTCCAACTTTGGCGCGTCAGCCAGGATAAAGCCCAGCCGGGATTCGCCCAGCAACGGCTTGCCCGCCCGGGTCACGCGATAGGCCGGGCGGCCCTCGCCGTTCAGCATCACGGTAACGACAATTTCCCCATTTGGCGAGGTGACGGCGGCGATATCGCCCTCGGCATTGGCTGCCACCGGGGCAGCGATCAGCGCCATCAGCGCCGCCAGCCATCCGACCGCCCGGCGAAACACATGGTTGCCGATCATACCCGATTCTCCCAAATCGCCGCGCCAAAGGCGGGCAGGTCCCAGCCATCCGCGCCATTGACGCCAAAAATACTGTGCCATGCGGCGGCATTTGCCGCCTGCCACCGTTGCGGCTTGGCGGAAAAATTGCAGGCGACCAGCACGCTGCGCCCGGCATGGCTACGCCGGAACACCAACAGATCGTCGCTCGCCACCAGCACATCCATCGCCCCCAGCCGCAGCGCCGCCGTTTGCCGCCGCAGCGCCAGCAACGCGCGGGTCAGGCTGAGCAGCGATGTGGGATCACCATCCTGCCGGTCCACCGCCAGCGCGGGCCGATCATCACCCAGCGGCAGCCATGGCTGACCGGTGGTAAAGCCGCAGTGCGCCGCATTCCCCACCCACGGCATTGGCGAGCGGGCGCCATCGCGGCTGAGCGTCAGCGGCCAATTGGCAATCGCCTCTGGATCCTGCAACTGCTCGAACGGCACGTCGATCTGGGTCAGGCCGAGCTCCTCGCCCTGCCACAGGATGATATTGCCGCGCAGGCAAGCAAACAGGGTCAGCGCCATGCGGGCAAAGGCATCGCGATGCCCATCCGGGGCCCAGCGCGACAGCCAGCGCGGCGCATCATGGTTGGAAAAGGCCCAGCTTGGCCAGCCGGTGCCCGGCGCATCATCCCATGCCGCGGCGCAGCGCGCGACCAGCGCCGGGGTCAGCGCGGGCGCATAGAGATAATCAAAGCCATAGGCGCTGTTCAGCCGGGCGTTGCCAGCGGTAAACGCCTTCATCTCGGCGTCGGCATCATTGCCGCCCACTTCGGCCACGGTGTGGATCGCGCCATATTCATCAAACAGCGCGCGCAGCCGTTCCAGAAAATCGACGATCCCCGGCTGGGACTGGTTGAAGATATGCTGCTGAAAATCAAATGGCCGGGTGCGCTGGCCCACCCCGGCGGGCACCGGCGGATTGTCGCGCAGCAGTGGATCGTGCATCGCAAAATTGATCGCATCCAGCCGAAACCCGTCCACGCCCCGGTCCAGCCAGAAACGCGCGACGTCGACCAGTTCCGCCTGAACCGCCGGATTGTGCAAATTCAATTGCGGCTGGGCGGCCAGAAAATTGTGGAGATAATATTGGCCGCGCCGCGCATCCCACGTCCACGCCGGGCCGCCAAAGACCGATTGCCAATTGCTGGGCGGTGATCCTTCGGGTTTGGCATCGGCCCAGACGTAGAAATTGCTGTGCCGGGCATCGCGGCTGGACCGGCTGTCGGCAAACCAGGGATGCTGATCCGAGGTGTGAGCGAAAACCAGATCGATAATCAGTTTCAGCCCGCGATCGTGCAGCGCGGAGACCAGCCGGTCAAAATCCGCTAGTGTCCCGAATATCGGGTCAACCCCGCGATAATCGGCAACGTCATAGCCAAAATCAGCCATTGGCGAGGTGAAAAATGGCGCAATCCACACTGCATCGACGCCCAAGCTGGCGATATAGTCCAGCTTGCCAATGATGCCCGCCAGATCGCCAATGCCGTCGCCATTGGCATCGGCAAAGCTGCGCGGATAGACCTGATACACCGCCGCCCCCCGCCACCACGGAACGGCGGCAGCGGTGGTGGGCACGGGCGCGGCACTGTCAGCAACGTCGATCATCATCCCCCTCAGTTCGCCCGCTGAGCCCGGCACAGCATATAGCCGAGCGGCGGCAACGCCACTGCCATTTGGCCCGGTGCCGCCGGAGCTGCCGGGCACGCCCCGTGCAGCGCGGCAAAGCCGGTCGTCATATGGTCAATCGCGACATTGGCGGCCAGCGGCACGGCGCTGGTGTTGAACACCGCAATCACCTCACCCCCATCCGCGCCAATGCGCGACACGGAAAACAGGCCGGGCTTTTGGTCATCATAGCTGCGAATCCGCTGCATCCCATGCCGCAATTCCGGATTGTCCCGGCGCAGCGCCGCCAGGCGGGTGAGCGCGACATAAAGCGGGTGACCGGGGGTGAAATTGCTGGCCGCGGTGGTGGCATCGGTGCCAATCAGGCGATTGTCATTGTAGCTCGCCACACGCGAGGGGAACATATTCTCCCGCGCGTCCTGATCATTGCCGTCCCCGGCAAACCCCTGTTCATCGCCATAATAGACCACCGGCACCCCGCGCAGCAGATACATCATCGCATGGGCCAGTTCCGCGCGGGCCAACCGCTCCGCCGCGCTGGCCCCGGCATGGCCGCGATCAGCGAAATAGCCGAACCGCCCCCAATCATGGTTGCCGATGAATGTCGGCAGCCGCCCCGCCGTTGCCTCGCCGCCCTTGTACAATATATCGGCGCCGAACAGGCGCACCAGCACATCGGGCGCCTTGCCCTCGGTCAGCACTTCGCGGATGGCGGCAAAAAAGGCCATGTCCAAATTGGTCGGCAGGCCGGCACGGTGCGTCCACTCCGCCGTCAGCGCCGGGTCCACCGCCTGGGTCGCCACTTCGCCAAAGATATAGAAATTGGGGATACCCCTCGCCCTGGCCGCCGCCTCAATCGAGGGCACAAATTGCTGCCAAAATTCCGGGTTCACATGTTTGGCCGTGTCGATGCGAAATCCGTCAATGCCGAACCGGTCAATCCAGCTCGTGTAAATCTCGATCATCCCATTCACCACCCGGGGATGGCTGGTCATCAGATCGTCCAGCCCGACAAAATCGCCATAGGTGCTGTTTTCGCCGGTGAAGGTCGTGTTGCCCCGATTGTGATAGAAAATCGGATCATTCAGCCAGGCTGGGCGCTTCACATCCTTTTCCGCATCCGGCACGAACGGCGTATAGGCATAGCTGGGGTCGGTGAGGTTCACCCAATGGTCCGGGCTGGGGTTGTCATCACCCAAAAAGCCGGGATTGATCGCCGCCCCGTCGCTGGCGCGGCGCGACATGGGATAATCGCCCCGGCTGCGGTAGGGACAGGTCGGCTGGCCCACGCACTCCTTGAAAAAAATCACATCGGCGCTGTGGTTGGTGATGATGTCCATATAGACTTTCATCCCGCGCGCGTGCGCCGCCGCGACCAGCGCGCGAAAATCATCCTCGGTGCCCAGATGCGGATCAACGGTGGTGAAATCGGTCACCCAATAGCCGTGATAGCCCGCGCTTTCGCCGCCCGGCGGGCCTTGCACCGGCTTGTTCTTGAAAATCGGCGACAGCCAGATGGCAGTGATGCCCATATCCTGGAGATAGCCAAGGCGGCTGGTCAGGCCTTTCAGGTCGCCGCCATGGAAAAAACCCTTGTGGGTGGGGTCAAAGCCGTGGACCAGCCGATTGCCCCGGTCGCGGCGGGCAACATCGCCCCGGTCATTGGCCGGATCGCCATTTTCAAACCGGTCGGGCAACAGAAAATAGACAATCTCATCCTCGGGCGGGCGGTCCCGGAAATTGGGCGCGGCATCGGCGGCCGCCACCGGGGTTGCAGCGGCAAGCAGCACCGCCCCACCGGCCAGTTTCATCCAATTCATCATTGCGCCATCCTTTGCTGAGCCGCACCAGAGTTTAACCGCGCGAGCACCGCGCCATGTTCGGGCATTTGCGCCGCCGCCCGGGCATAGCCGCTGCGGGTCGCGTGCATGACCATCGCCAGATCAGCCTCGCTGACCGCATCGGCCAGCGGGTGCCAGCCCGCCGGGGCATGGCCCTGACCGATCAGCACCTGCACCCACGCCGCCTCGGTAAACAGTTCATCCCCGCTGCGCGGCACAATGCCCCGGGTAGCAAATAGGTCGAGCTTGGCCCGCAACATATCGGGCAGGGGCATGGCCCGCAGCTGGTCCCAAAACGCCTCCCCCACCCGGCCATTGGCGTGGTAATGCAGGATGATGAAGTCGCGGATCTGGTCAAACTCCGCCGCCATGGCCTGATTGAATGCCGCCCGGTCCGCATCGGGCACTGGTCCGGCGGGCAGATATTGCAGCAAACGGGCAATGCCGCTCTGGATCAGGTGGATGCTGGTGGATTCCAGCGGCTCCAGAAAGCCGCCGGACAGGCCAATGCCGACCACATTGTGCGCCCAAAATTGCGCCCGCCGCCCGGTTTGAAACCGGATCAAGCGGGGGTCGCCCAGCGCGGGCGCATCCAGATTGGCCAGCAGCAGCGCCGCCGCCTCATCCTCGGCCATCGCGCCCGAGCAGAATACATGGCCATTGCCGGTGCGGTGGGTGAGCGGAATCCGCCATTGCCACCCGGCGCGGCGGGCGGTGGCGCGGGTGTAGGGCAGCAGCGGATCGGCGCGCCCGCACGGCACCGCCCACGCCCGGTCACACGGCAGCCAATGCGACCAGTCGATAAAGGGCGTGGCCAGTTCGCGGCCCAGCAACAAGCTGGAAAAGCCGCTGCAATCGACAAATAAATCGGCGGCGTGCTGGTCGCCATTGTCCATCACCAGCGCGGTGACATCGCCGCTGGCGCCATCGCGGACCGCGCCCGCGATCCGGCCCTCGGCCCGGACTACACCGCCAGCCTCGGCATAGGTCCGCAGAAATGCCGCATATTCCCCGGCGTCGAAATGATAGGCAGCAACCAGATCAGGCGCGCCGCCTCCGCCCGCACCGGCACCCGCACCAGCCGGAGCATAGCGCCCGGCCCGCGCCGCCACCCCGTTCATCACATAATCATCCAGCGGCCCGGCCTTGCCCGCCGCCTGCGCCCGCCGCCAATAATGGTGGAAGCCCAGCAGCCCCAGCGGGCGGCCAACCGGGCCGAATGCGTGCATATAGCGGGCATCGGGCGCGCCCCACCCGGCAAATTCAATGCCCAATTTGTAGCTGCCATGGGTGGCGGCCAGAAACGCCGCCTCGTCAATGCCCAGGCCCGCGTTGAACAAGGTGATGGGCGGGATCGTTGCCTCGCCCACCCCCACCGTGCCGATGGCGTCGGATTCAATCAGGGTGACCTGCCAAGCCGAACCGGGCGATCCGGGGGCCAGATAGCGGGCCAGCGCAGCGGCGGTCATCCAGCCGGCGGTGCCGCCACCCGTGATGACGATCCGCCGCGCTGGCTTGTCCATCACCTGCTCCTGTAAGGGCCGGGAGAAGCGGCGGCCATGCCAACCGCCTCTCCCCTGCCATCAGTGCTGCACGTTGCGACCCGGAAGGGGGAATGCAGCCCCGTTCGTCAATCGTCAGAACTTATAGGTGAAGCCGCCCAGGAAGCGCCGCCCATAAATCTGATAGTCAATCACCTGCAACGGATTGGCGCCGATCGAAGCAAAACGCTCGTCCGTCAGGTTCTGACCCTGAAGGTAGAGCGACAGACCCGCAAGCGCGCTGCCCGGCTGGAAATCATAGCCAATTTGCGCATCGACAATCATCTCGCCCAGCGCGGTCCGCCGCGTCGGTGAGCCGCCAAAGCCGGTGAAATCGCCAAGGAAGGTCGAGCGATAGCGCACGCTGCCCCGGGTGTTGAAACCCCATTTTTCGAAGTAAACCGTCGCATTGGCGACATTTTCCGAATAGCCGGGGATCGGGCCGGGATTGCCGCCAGCGTCCAGCACCTTGGTCTTGGTGTAGCTATAGCCGCCAGTGATCCCAAAGCCATCGAGCGCGCTGGTCAGATTGACCAGCGGGAAGGTCACCGCCAGTTCGCCGCCATAAAGCTCGCCGCCCTGGGTGTTGATCTGGGCATCCAGCGTGCCGATCCGGCTGGCCACCGTCTGGCCCGGTTGCAGCGGGAAGCCGGTGAAGTCGAAATCGGTCCGGCCACCAAAGATGAACTGGTCAATATCCTTGTAGAAGAATTGCGCGGCAATCACCCCGCCAGAGCCAAAATATTGCTCGACGTTAAAATCAAACGCATTGGCGCGATATGGCCGCAGCGTCGGATTGCCGCCGCCGCCGCGAATGATGCCGCCCGGCACGCTGGTATCGAGACCATAGCCGATTGACACGCGCAGATCGTCGAGCCGGGGCCGCTGAATCTGGCGGGCCGCCGCAAAGCGGATCACCGTGTCACTGGGCAAGCGCAGCGACAGGTTCAGACTGGGCAGGACATCCCAATATTTTGCGCCAATTGTGGTCGCCTGTGGCAGCGCTGGGCCGCTGGGCTGGGGCACAAAGATAAAGCCGGTCGAGCTTTGCACCGTGTGAATGGCCTGAACCCCGATATTGCCGGTCAGGCTGCCGCTGCCCACTTCCTTGTCGATATCGACCTGGCCATAGACGGTGAACAAATCTTCCTCGATCGAGAAGGCCTTGGCCGGAACATCGTTCGACGTGTTGCGCGACAGGCGCAAAATGCCCGCATCAATCACCGCCCGCGCGTCATAGCTCAGGATCGGGCCAAGGCCCAGATAAGCCAGATTGGTCGGGCGCAGTTGCAGATTTTGCGGCAGGGCGATTTGGGTGGCCGTGCCCGCTGGCTGGACAAAAAACTCGTCCGGGGTCAGCGATTTGTCGCGCAATGTGTAATTGGCGCCAACCTTCACCGCCTTGATAAAGCTGCCGTCAAACTCCTTGGCCACTTCGGCGCGGAGTTGCTTCAACTCATCGGCGACAATCCGGTTGTTGTAATAGCCGGCCTGCACCCGGTCGCCGCCCCAACCCAAGGGGTCGGTCAGGAAAATCCGGGTGGGGTCGCTGTAGTTGAGGGACGGGCTGAACACTGTGCCGGTCGGGCCGGAGCGGAAGCCGATGGTCGCCGATGCGCCATTGCCGGTGTTCGCGCCATTGTAACCGGTGCCGGAATAGGCCTCGATGCTGAGCTCCTCGCGGTCGGTCCGTGACAGGCTGGCATCGAACAT
>DAIUBZ010000003.1:13466-25307 GCA_036846445.1 Sphingopyxis sp.
CCCAGCGTGTCATCGGCGAACTGGTCAACGAAAGTGGCGTTCAGGCGGTAGCCATATTGTTTTGACCCGGCGTTCAGCGCGCCCAGATCAGCATAGGTGCCGCGCCCGCCAAAGGCGAGCACCGACTTGCCATATTCCAGCGGGCGGATGGTGCGAATGTCGACCGTGCCGACCAGCCCCTGGCCGACCAGCGCGGCGTTGGCGGTTTTGTAAACCACCACTTGGCTGACGATTTCGCTGGGATATTGGTCAAACTCCACCGCGCGGTTGTCGCCGGTCGTGGTCTGTTCCCGGCCATTCAGCAAGGTCTGCGACAAGTCGGGGCCAAAGCCACGGATCGAGATGACATTGGCACGGCCGTTCAGCCGCTGCGAGGCGACGCCGGGCAGGCGGGCGATGGATTCACCGATGGAGGCATCGGGCAATTTGCCGATATCTTCCGCCGATACCGCTTCCAGAATCTGGTCGCTGCGCTTTTTCTCGCCCACCGCGCTTTCCAGCGCGGCGGCAAAGCCGGTAATGACGATGTCATTTTCTTCATCCGGCGCCGCCGCCGGTGCGGTCTGCGCGAGGGCAGGCTGGGCGGCGACCATCGCCAGCCCCAGCACGGCCATGCTGGCGGTGCGCGACAGGCGGGCGCGATTCATGGATGTGTGGCGCTTCACGTGCATTCTCCCCGATGTACCCCGCCGTTGGTGGCGGTTTATTATCAACTGCCCGCTGATTATTATCGGCGACCCCTGCTGCCCAGCCGACCACATACGTATTCACGCGAAGGGTTGCGGATGCTGCCATGGCTGTTGCACAAATGTTGCACCCAGCCTATCCCGAGGACGGGGGTTATACAGGGACGTGCGCGTGGCTGGCAAACCGACCTCATTTGATATCGCCGAACTGGCTGGCGTGTCCCAGCCGACCGTGTCGCGGGCGCTGAGCGGCAGCCCGGCGGTGTCGGAGGCCACGCGCAAGCGGGTGCAGGCGATTGCCGCCCAATTGAATTACAAGGTGGACAAAAACGCCTCTGGCCTCCGGCGGCGGGAGGCCAATACGCTGGCGCTGTTGTTTTACGAAGACCCCCTGCCCGACAGTTCGATGATCAATCCGTTTTTTCTGGCGATGCTGGGGTCGATTTTGCGGGCCAGCGCCGCGCGCGGCTATGATCTGCTCATTTCCATGCAGCAAATGGCCGCCGATTGGCATGCCGAGTTTGAGGACAGCCGCAAGGCCGATGGCATCATCCTGCTCGGCCATGGCGATTTTGAACCCTATCGCCGCCAGTTGGCCGGGCTGATGGCCAATGGCACCCATTTTGTCCGCTGGGGCCATGCCGCTGATGGCCGCTGGGGCGCCGCGGTCGGCAGCGACAATGTTCAGGGCGGCGCGGCGGCAACCCGCCATTTGCTGGGGCTGGGCCGCCGCCGCATCGCCTTTGTCGGCGATGCCAGCGACCATTATCCCGAATTGCATGACCGGTGGCGCGGCTATTGCGGCGCGCTGGCCGATGCCGGACTGGCGGCGGATACTGCGCTGAGGGTCGATGCCAATCTGACCGAGGAGTCAGGCTATGCCGCGATGCAGGGGCTGATTGCGGGCGGCGCGCAATTTGATGCCATTTTTGCCGCCAGCGATCTGATCGCTATCGGCGCAATGCGGGCGGTGACCGAGGCGGGGCGGCAGGTGCCCGCCGATGTGGCGGGCGTGGGGGTTGACGATGTCGCCGCCGCCCGGCTGTCCAATCCGCCGCTGACCACCGTGCAACAGGATTTTGGTGCGGCGGGCATGCAATTGGTCGATGCGCTGATCGCGGCAATCCGGGGAGAACCGCCGGTCGTCACCATGCTGCCCACCCGCCTGATCGTGCGGGCATCGTGCGGCGCGGCGGGCTAGGGTCAGGACCCATTAAATGCGCGTTCGTCGCATCTGCGTATTCGTATGCACTGCGCCGCCGCGCCCATTGCGGCCATTGCCGGGCATCGTCCGATCTGTCAGCTTGAACCTTCATGAGCAGGCCCGGCAACAGGGCCGCCGGGGAGAGACATGATGAGCGAGCACAGCGCAGCGGCCACCGCAAAACCGCGCCAGAATTGGCGGGGGCTGGTGAATATCAGCTTTGGCTTTTTGGGCATTCAAATCGGCTTTGCCCTGCAAAATGCGAATATGAGCCGGATTTTCCAGTCGTTGGGGTCCAGCATCGACGATCTGCCGGCCCTGTGGCTGGCCGCACCGCTGACCGGCCTGTTGGTCCAGCCGATCGTCGGCCATCTGTCCGACCGCACCTGGCTGGGGCGGCTGGGGCGGCGGCGGCCCTATTTTCTGGCCGGCGCAGTCTTGGCGGCGCTGTCGCTGGTGCTGATGCCGGTGGCCGAGATATTGCTGTTTGCCGCTCTGTTGCTGTGGGTGCTGGACGCCAGCCTGAATGTGTCGATGGAGCCGTTTCGCGCCTTTGTCGGCGATATGCTGGACAAGGATCAGCACACCGCTGGCTATGCCGTGCAAACCGCGTTCATCGGCATTGGCGCATTTATCGGCTCGATTTTCCCGTGGGCGCTGGACCAATTTGGCGTCGCCAATGTCGCAGCAGCAGGCGGGGTGCCGGACACGGTGCGCTACAGCTTCTGGTTCGGCGGCGCGGCCCTGTTGGCCGCCGTCGTGTGGACGGTGGTGATGACCGAGGAATATAGCCCGGAGCAACAGGCGCGTTTCGCCGGAACCAGCGTGGACGCCCATGCCGAGGGCGCGGCGCAAACGGTGCGGGTGCTGGCGGCGCGCAACCTGGCCACCAGCCTGATCTGGATCGGCGCCGGCGCGCTGGTGATCGCCAGTGTCGGCTGGTTCGCGCTGGAAAAGGAAATTTACGTGCTGGGCGGGCTGCTGATTGGCTATGGCCTGCTCAGCATGTTTGCGATCCGCGAGGCGCGGGCCGGGCGGAGCCAGTCGATGCTGGGCAGCATCGTCGGCGATTTTTCCGGAATGCCGCCGATCATGAAACAATTGGCGGCGGTCCAGTTTTTCAGCTGGTCGGCGCTGTTCATCATGTGGATCAACACCACGCCGGTGGTCGCGCAATATTTCTTCGGCTCCAGCGATGCATCCAGCGCCGCCTATCAGGCCGGGGGCAATTGGGTGGGGATCATGTTTGCCGCCTATAATGTTGTGGCAGCGGTCGCGGCGCTGACCCTGTTGCCGCTGTTGTCGCGGCGGTTCGGCAAGGCGCTGACCCATGCGATGTGCTTGCTCGCTGGCGCGGCGGGCTATGCCAGTTTTTTCCTCATCACCGACCCCGATTGGCTGATCGCCAGCGAAATTGGCATCGGCATCGCGTGGGCGTCGATCCTCGCCATGCCCTATGCAATGCTGGCCAGCAGCCTGCCCCAGGCAAAGCTGGGCATTTTCATGGGCCTGTTCAACGTGTTCATCGTGGTGCCGCAGTTGCTGGTTGCCACCCTGATGGGCTCGATCATGCAGGCGTTTTTTCCGGGCGAGCCGATCTGGACCATGGCCTTTGCCGCCGCCAGTCTGGTGATTGCCGCGCTGTTGACCTGGCCGCTGCGCCATCAGGTGTAGGCGGGGGGGTTCAGCGCAAAAATGCTGGGGCAAGGCCGTTGACTTTGGCGGGGCGAGCGCCGATTTCCGGGGTATGACCCAGCCACTTTCCGATCAATTTGTCACCGTGTTCGGCGGCGGCGGCTTTATTGGCCGCTATATTGTCCAGCAATTGCTCAGCAGCGGCGCCCGGGTGCGAATCGCCCAGCGCAACCCGCGCGCGGCGGAGTTTTTGCGGCCACTGGGCAATTTGGGCCAGACCCATTTTGCCCGGGTGGATGTCCGCGATGCCGCCAGCGTCGCCCGGGCGGTGGCGGGCAGCGATGCGGTGATCAATCTGGTCGGCGCATTTGCCGATATGGACGCGGTCCAGCGCGGCGGGGCGGCCAATGTTGCCGCCGCTGCCGCTGATGCGGGCATCGCGCGCTTTGTCCATATGTCGGCGATTGGCGCCGATGTCGCGAGCCCCGCCGTCTATGGCCGCAGCAAGGGCGCGGGCGAGGCGGCAGTAACGGCGGCGCTGCCCGGCGCGGCCATTTTGCGGCCATCGGTGGTGTTTGGCCGCGAGGATCAGTTCATCAACCGCTTTGCCGCGATGGTGCGGCTGCCCGCGGTGCCGCTGGCCGCGGGCAACGCGCGGTTTCAGCCGGTCTATGTCGGCGATGTCGCCGCCGCCGCCGTGGCCGCGCTCACCCAGCCCGCCGCCGCCGGCCGGATTTTCGAATTGGGCGGGCCGCAGGTGATGAGCATGGGCGACATTTTTCGCTGGATTGCCGCCAATACCGGGCGCGATCCGCTGTTCATCCCCCTGCCCGATTTTGCCACCGCTGGGATGGCCCGGCTGACTGGCTGGCTGCCGGGCGCGCCGATCACGTGGGACCAGTGGCTGATGCTGCAAAAAGATACGGTGGTCAGCACCGGGGCGGCGACGCTGGCCGACCTGGGTGTGGCTGCCACCCCGCTGGATGCGGTTGCGCCCGACTGGCTGGTGCAATATCGCCGCAAGGGCCGTTTCGCCCCCCGCCAGGCGGATTAGAGCGCGTTTCGACCTGATTGAATCAGGTCGAGCGCTCTAACCCCTTACGTTGCCGCGATTTCCGAGCCGTCAGATGATGCCATCTGACTGGAAATCGCTCTAGAGCGCCCGCGCTCAGGCCGGCTGGGCACGCAATTGCTGGGCCAGCGGGTCGAGGCCATGGGCGCGCATCACGGCATGGGCATGGGCATATGCCGCCGGGGGTGCGATATTCAGCCGCGCCCGCGCCGCCGCCAGTGGTTCAGTGAGCAGCGCGGCAATTTCCTGTTCGGCGATCCGCCCCTGTGCCTGTGCCGCCGCCCGGCCCGCCCGCTGCGCCTCGCGCACTGCCGCAAAAATATTGGCGCGGCGCGGCACATGTTTGCGCACCTGAAAGGCAGCGGCATAGGCGATGAACAATGTGCCCCAGCTTGGCGTCTGGCTGTAGGAAAAGGCCAGCACACAGGCCTCACCCAGTGCATCACGGCCATAGCCGGTGAGCACATGGTGCAGATCATGGGTATCGCGCAGCCGGTTGCTGTATCGCTCCAGCAAATCGTCGAACCGGGTGCGGCGGAACCGGTCATATTCCGCGACCAGCCCGGCAGCGCTCAGCCCCTCGCGCTGCATGAATGCCAGATAGGCGCGGCCCACGGTGCCGTCGGGCAGCCGCGCGATGGCGTCATGATCGTCAAGCAGGCTGACCAGGTCCCCGCCACCCGCCAGCAGGCGGCGGCCCATCGGGCTGGCGTAAAAGGCGGCCGCCTGTCGCTCGAACCGCCGATCGCGCAGCGCCTCGATGATGTGGAACACCTGCTCGGTGTCCTCTTTGTCGGCGACCAAATTGCGGAAATGGCGCAGGGCTTTGAGCGGGCGGAAACCCCGGTCGATACGTTCCGGCGCGCGCAGCGGGATGGCGGATGCGGACATGATGGCGGAGATTCCCTCGTCAAGATTTATTACCTACACTGATGTTAATAAAGGGTGAGCCCGCCGAGCGCAAGGCCATTTGTGGGCCAGACAAGGCAGTCGGTCGAATGCAGGCTGGGCAGCCACCCGCCGCGCGCGCCATAGGGCGATTTCCAGTCAGATGGCATCATCTGACGGCCCGGAAATCGCCGCAACGCGGGGGAGTTAGGGCGGGCGGGAGTGGGGAAGATATGCCTGGTCAACATCGTTTGATTGTGCCCGACGCCCTGCGCGGATTTGCCGTGATGGGCATATTGGCCGCCAACATCATCGCCTTTGCCTTGCCCCAAATGGCGACGGTGAACCCGGCGGTGGCGGACGGGATAACATGGGCTGACCGGATCAGTTGGCTGGCCCAGTTTGTGCTGGTGGACGGCAAGATGCGCGGGCTGTTTTCGCTGTTGTTCGGCGCGTCAATGATGTTGATCGCCGATGCGGCGCTGGCGAAGGGCGAAAATCCAGTGGCGGTCCACCACCGCCGGATGCTGTGGCTGGCGCTGTTTGGCATCGGCCATTTTTTCCTGATCTGGTTCGGCGACATCCTGTTTTATTATGCCGTGATCGGCACCATCGCCTTTGCTTCGCGCGATTGGCCGCCGCGCCGGCTGGTGACATGGGCGCTGTGGATTTATGCGCTTGGCTTTGTCCTGCAATCCATTTTTTACGGGGCACTGCTGGTGCTGGAGGCGGCGGCGCTGGCCCCGGGGGCGAACCCCAATTTGGTCGCCGCTTACCGCGATATCATGGCGGAGGATGGCCTGTCGGGGGATACGGTCGCCGAATTGGCGCTGATGACCAGCGGCTATGGCGCAATTGTCGCGAGCCGGGTGAGCGACTGGTCGCTGCTGCTGTGGAACATCCCCCTGTATTTCACCGAGACCTTGCCGCTGATGTGGCTGGGCATGGCGGGGATGAAAGGCGGGGCGCTGACCGGCGGCTGGGACGCCGCCACCTACCGCCGCTGGGCATGGCGGCTGGTGCCCGCGGGATTGGCGATCAATCTGGCGCTGGGCCTGTATGTCGCTGGTACTGGCTTTGCCATGCTGCCCAGCCTCAACGCCTTCATGGCGTGGAGCATGGTGCCGCGCCTGATGCTGACGCTGGGCTTTGCCGCGCTGCTGATCCTGCTGATCCAGCGGCTGGAAGGCAGCGCGCTGCTCGACCGGGTGGCGGCGGCGGGACGCGCTGCATTCACCAATTATCTGGGCACCAGCATCGCGATGACCAGCATTTTCTATGGCTATGGCCTGGGTCTGTTTGGCCAGATTGGCCGTCCCGCCTTGTGGCTGTTTGTGCTGGGCGGCTGGGCGGTGATGCTGGCCTGGTCACAGCCGTGGCTGGCGCGCTATCGCTATGGCCCGCTGGAGTGGCTGTGGCGCAGCGCGGCGCGCGGCGCGTGGCAAGCGCTGCGGCGCTGATCGGCATAAACTTTTCTATTGCGATGCACTCGCAGATTTGCTAGCGAATGCTTCTCACTAGAGGGCCGTTCGATGATTGTTTGTGTGTGCAATGCCTTGCGTGAAAGTGAATTGCGCGATGCGGCCCGGCGCGGCGCGCAAAGCCCTGCGAGCGCCTATCGTTCGCTGGGCTGCCAGGTAAAATGCGGCCAGTGCATCCCCTTTGCCCGGACCGTGATCGGCGAACAGCGGGCAACTGCTAGCTAAACGCATTATCCTAGAAAGTGTTATTTTTCAGTGGTTTAGGGATTGACCTCCCTGCACCCCTTCGCTAATGGCGACACCGGTCCACGATCAAAGGAGCGCGCTCGCCATGAAGGGTGATGCCAAGGTTATCGAATATTTGAACGAAGCACTGAAAAATGAGCTGACGGCGGTGAACCAATATTGGTTGCATTACCGGATGCTCGACAATTGGGGCATCAAGAAGCTGGCGGATTTTGAGCGGCACGAATCCATCGATGAGATGAAACATGCCGACAAATTGGCCGAGCGCATTCTGTTTCTGGACGGCCTGCCCAATTTTCAGGCGCTGGGCCGGCTGCGGATCGGCGAGACGGTCGAGGAGATACTGAAGGCCGACTATGCGCTGGAAATGGAGGCGCTGGACCAGTTGAAGGGCGCGATTGCGCACTGTGAGGCGGTGCGCGATTTCACCAGCCGCGACCTGTTCGCCATGATCCTGTCGAACGAGGAAGACCATGTTGATGTGCTGGAACAGCAATTTGACATGATTGAGCGGATGGGACTGGCCAATTATGTCCAGCTCAACAGCAGCCCGCCACACGCCGATTGATCGGCAAACCGGCAATCCGGCGCGGCCCGCCCATCTGGTTGGCCGCGCCCTGCCCCAAGCTTAACCAAATGGTCCCGGCCCGGCGGCGCGGCGGCGCTGGACCAGCGGGTTCACCTCAGCCTCCAGCGCGTTCAGCGTCGCCTCGAACAGCGGGCGAAGCCCCACAACATGGGGCACGATTTCATCGGGCCGGTCGCGGGTCTCGACGCAGTGACGCGCGTGGTCCTCGATCAGTTCGGCCAGGTCCGCCAGCTTTTCGGCGCCAAATTGCCGGGCCTCGCCCTTCAGCTTGTGGGCGGGCAGCACCAATTTGGTGGCATTTTGCTCGCGCACCGCGCTTTCGATGTCGGCGACCGCTTTTTCGCCATCTTCGCGGAAATAGCCCAATATGCGGATGAAGGCCGGGCCCATTTGCGCCCGGGCCGCCTGAAACTCTGGCCAATCCACAATATCGTCCGGGGCATGGTCCATGTGCATGGGGCGACATTGCCCCGAAAGCGTGAAAAATTCGTTATGCGCGCGGCGCTGAACCCGCCAAATCGGCGCGGCCAACCCGGAAGATCGCGTGGCCATGCGCCGCTGCTTCCGCGCTGACTGCCCAGCCATGCACCGCGGCCAGCGCCGCCACCTCGCCCGCCACCTTGGGGTCATCGCTCAGCAGCCGGACACTGGCCGCCCCGCCGCGCATGGCCCGGGCCAGGCGCAGCGCCGGCCAGGGACAGCGCAGCCCCCGGGCATCGACCAGCAGCGGCTGGGCCGTGGCCGCATTTTCGGTCATGTGTCGAACGGATTGCGGGTGCTGCGGAAATTCAGCCGTATCGGCACCCCCTCAAACCCCAATTCGCGCCGCATTCCGTTCACCAGATAGCGGTGATAGCTGGCGGGCAGGGCATCGGTGCGCGTGCCAAACGCCACAAAGGTCGGCGGGCGGGTGCGGGCCTGGGTGACATAGCGCAGCTTGATCCGCTGGCCGCCGGGCGCAGGCGGCGGATTGGCATCGACCGCGCGTTCGAACCAGCGGTTGAGCTTTGACGTGGACACCCGCTGCGACCAGATTGCCCGCTGGGCAAAGGCGGCGCGCAGCAATGTGTCCAGCCCCTTGCCCGTTGCCCCTGATATCGTCAGCAGCGGCACCCCCTTCACCTGTGACAAGCCATCGTCCAGCGCGGCGCGGATGCCGTTGAACAAAGCGCTGGGGTTTTCGGCAATGTCCCATTTGTTGATCGCCACGATCAGCGCCCGCCCTTCCTGCAGCACCTTGTCGGCAATCCGCAGATCCTGTGCCTCCAGCCCCAGCGACGCATCGAGGAGCAGCACGACCACCTCGGCAAAATCAATCGCGTTCAGCGCGTCGGCGACCGACAATTTTTCCAGCTTTTCCTGAACCTTGGCGCGTTTGCGCATTCCGGCTGTATCGAACAATTGCACCGGGCGCAGCGCATCGCCATCGGGCCAGTTCCACTCGACCCGGATGGCGTCGCGGGTGATGCCCGCCTCTGGCCCGGTGAGCAGCCGGTCTTCGCCGACAATCCGGTTGATCAGCGTGGATTTGCCCGCATTCGGCCGCCCGACAATCGCCAGCTTCAGCGGGCCATCTTCCGGCTCGTCCCCCACCGCTTCGGCCAGCGCCGCCGCCTCGGCCCTCGCCTCGGCATTGGCATCGACCATGGGGCGCAGGGCGTCGAACAAATCGGCCATCCCCTCGCCATGTTCGGCGCTGAGGCCAATCGGCTCGCCAAACCCCAGCGCATAGGCCTCGATGATCCCGGCCTCCCCGGCCCGCCCTTCCGCCTTGTTCGCCACCACCACCACCGGCACATCCTCGCCGCGCAGCCAGCGGGCAATCTCCTCGTCCATCGGGGTCAGGCCAGTGCGGGCATCGATCATGAACAGGGCGATGTCCGCATCGCGCACTGCGGCCTGGGTTTGCGCCCGCATCCGGCCCGGCAAGCTGGCGGCGTCATCATCCTCGAACCCGGCGGTGTCGACGATCAGAAATTCCAGCCCCAGCAAATGGCCATCGCCCTCGCGCCGGTCGCGCGTCACGCCCGGCTGGTCGTCAACCAGCGCCAGCCGCTTGCCGACCAGCCGGTTGAACAGCGTGGATTTGCCAACATTGGGCCGGCCAATGATGGCCACTTTTACCAGACCCAACATGAGTTTTCCCTAACAACGCGCGCCCACCGGCGGGCGGTGATTTTACCCCCTCACCGCCATGCGGTGATGCGGCCCCCTCACCGCCATGCGGTGATGCGGCCATTATCCTGCATCAGATACAGCGTCTGGCCCGCCACCACCGGCATCCGGCCAATCGGCCCGCCAACCGCTTGCGAGGCGAGCAGGCTGCCGTCGTCCGGCGACACTTCGGCCAGCGTGCCGAGACTGTTTACCAACAGCAACCGTCCGCCCGCCAGCACCGGCCCGGTCCAGCGAATCGGGTCTTTCTTTGATTTTTCGACCCGATATTGCTGCAATTGGCTGATCCAGCGCACCCGCCCGGTGCCGCGCGCAACGCACAGCAATTTGGCATCGTCGGTCACGACAAACACCCATTCGCCCGCCACCCACGGCGTGGAAATGCCCGCAATGGAAATTTCCCAAGTCCGCTGGCCAGTCAGCAATTCATATGCGGCCATCCGCCCGCCCTGGCCCAGCGCAAACACCCGCCCCCGGTCAATCACCGGGTCGGCGTCCACGTCGGTCAGCGTGGATACCGACAGCGCCATCGACGTGCGCGCCAAGGCATCGTCCCACAAATCGCGCCCATTTTCATAGCGATAGGCCTGAAGCTCACCCGATGAAAAGCCCGCGACAATCGTCCCTTGCGCCGCCGCGGGCGACCCGGTGCCAAACACGCTGCCCGCCTCCAGCGAGGCGGCGGCTTGCCACTGGATCGAGCCATCGGCGGCGCTCAGCGCATAGATTTGATTGTCCTGCGCCACCACATAAACGCCGCCAAAGGCCACGGTCGGCGAACCGCGCAGCGGGCCGCCGGGCCGCACCGTCCAGATGATCTTGCCATCGGCGGCATTCAGCGCGGCCACATCGCCTGCGCCGCTGGTCGCGAACACCATATTGCCATCGACCGCCGCGCCGCCACCGAACAGGACTGTTTGAAACTGCCGCCCGCTGCTGCCAATCGGGGTGCGCCACAACAGCGCGCCGGTGCCCGCGTCAAAGGCGCTGAGCACCGCATCAATGCCCACCGCGAACAAGCGGCCATCGGCGACCACCGGGGCGTCGGCCAATTTCTGGCGGGCGTTGCCGCCCGCAATCTGCGCCGACCAGATTTGGCTGCGCGCCGGGGCCAGCGCGACATGGCCCATCACCTTATTGGCATTGCCGCCCGATTGGGGCCAATTGGCGTTGGCCAATGGTTGCGGCAATATCACCGATTGCCCGGCGATATTGGCATCCACCTGAACACTGCTGTCGTTCGACAGGATCGAAATGCGCTTGCCAATGGTGGGTGTCTTTGGCCCGCCGCCGCCCTGAAACACGCCGCAGCCGCCCAGCGTCAGCAGGACGGCAAGGGCGCCAATCGCGGCGAAAGCGGGCCGGGGGCGGTGCGTCATCACTTGGGTGCTCCATTTTTGCTGGCGTCCGCTGCCGGGTCCGCCACCGCGTCAATTCCCAGCATTCCGGCCATTTGCCCGGCGCGCGATTTCAACGTGTCGCTGACCCGTGCCACCTTTGGGATCCGGGCGAACAGCGCCGCCGCCTTGTCATATTCGCCCGCCGAATAATGGGCCAGCGCAGCCAGTTCCGTGGCGCTGGCCGCCCATGGCGAGGCAGGGTCGCGCTGGTCGGCAATCGGCTGCATCCGCGCCACGATCGTCGCGGGCGGCTTGGTGTCAAAATCCAGCATCGTCTGGCGGATCAGCGCCAGATCGCGCAGCGATTTGTCGAGCTTGGCATCGCCCGCCAGCTTCGCGAGCACCGCAGCTCCGCCCGGCCGGTCGCCCGCCGCCACCAGTTGATTGGCCTGTGCGATTGCCGCGACGGCGCGGTACGCGGGGCTGCGGTCCGCCGATGCGGCAAAGGCGGCCACGTCCTTGGCC
>DAIUBZ010000004.1:0-24700 GCA_036846445.1 Sphingopyxis sp.
CGGCGCGGGTGGCGGCGGCGACCGGCCTGTCCACCGATGCGGCGCTGCGCCTGCTGCGCGCCGCCGCTGCGCTGGATTTGGTTCAGGCCGCCGGGGCGGACTGGTGGATGCAGGGGCAACAGGGCGCGGCGCTCAGCAGCAATATGGGCGCTCAGGCGATGATCCGCCACCATATGCTGCTCTATGCTGATCTTGCGGATCCGCTGGCGCTGCTGCGCGCCGACCGGGCCGCGCCCACCCGCTTGTCGGCCTTTTGGGGATATGCCGGGACGGACGATCCGGCCCGGACGGCGGGCAGCACGCCCTATAGCGCGCTGATGGCGGCGTCGCAGGCGATGGTGGCGGAGCAGGCGCTGGCGGCTTATGACTTTGGCCGCCACGCGCGCTTGATGGATGTCGGCGGCGGGCATGGCGCCTTCGTCGATGCGGTCGCGGCGCGCCATCCGGGGTTGGCAGCCACGATTTTCGACCTGCCGGACGTGGTCGCGGCCGCCAATGCGCGCTATGCCAGTGCCGATTTTGGCTCGCCCCCGGCGCTGATTGGCGGCGACTTTTTCGCGGGCGCGCTGCCCGGCGACCATGATTGCATCAGCCTGGTGCGGATATTGCACGATCATGACGACGCCCCGGCCCAGCAGTTGCTGGCGGCCATTCACGCCGCGCTGCCGCCGGGCGGGCGGCTGGTCATCGCGGAACCCATGGCGGCCACGCGCGGCGCGCGGGCGATGGGCGATGGCTATTTCGGCATATATTTGTGGGCAATGCGCTCTGGTCGCCCGCGCAGCGCCCGCGAAATTGGCGCCATGCTGCGCCGCGCCGGCTTTGCCCGCTGGCGCGAATATCGCACCCCGCAGCCGCTGATCGCCCGGGTGATTGTCGCCGCGCGCTGATCCCCCCGCGCGCCGCGACAAAGTGTCGAGAAAGATTGACACCGTCAACTGACAGGCTAAAGTGACATACGGGCGGAGTAGCGTTCGGACCGGGGACTGGCAATGGCCAGAGGGGACGAGGCATCATGCAATCCATGGCGGTCATCATCGACGCACCGGGCCAATTGGCCCTGCGGTCGTTGGCGTTGACGCCGCCCACCGCTGGCGATCTGGTGGTGGACGTTCAGTGGAGCGGCATCAGCAGCGGCACCGAAAAACTGTTCTGGACCGGTGAAATGCCGCCATTTCCGGGCATGGGCTATCCGCTGGTGCCCGGTTATGAATCGATTGGCCGGGTGGTTGATGCCGGGGCCGATGCCCGCGAACGGGTGGGCGAATGGGTGTTTGTGCCGGGGGCCAATTGCTTCCGCGATGCCCGGGGACTGTTCGGCGGCACGGCGCGGCGACTCGTGGTGCCAAGTGCGCGCGCCTTGCCCGCGCCCGAGTCTCTGGGCGTGGACGGGGTGCTTCTGGCGCTGGCGGCGACGGCGCGTCACGCGCTGGCTGGCGGCACCGCCCCGGATTTGATTGTTGGCCATGGTGTGCTGGGCCGCTTGCTGGCGCGGATCACGATCGCGCTGGGCGCGCCGCCCCCAACAGTGTGGGAAACCAACCCCGCGCGGCGCGGCGGCGCGGCTGGCTATGCCGTCATTGACCCCGCCAAGGATGACCGCCGCAATTACCGCAACATTTATGATGTCAGCGGCGATTCCACGCTGCTGGATGCGCTGATCGCACGGCTGGCGAAGGGCGGCGAAATTGTGCTGGCCGGATTTTATGCCGACCGCATCGGCTTTGCCTTTCCCGCCGCATTCCGGGCCGAGGCGCGGCTGCGGGTGGCGGCGGAGTGGGCACCGCTGGATTTGGTCGACACGCTGGCGCTCATTGAGGCGGGCACGCTCAACCTCGGCGGCCTGGTCAGCCATGTCCGCCCTGCGAATGACGTGGCCACCGCCTATCCGCTGGCCTTTGCCAGCAGCGATTGTTTGAAAATGGTGCTGAACTGGAGCGACGTGCAATGACGATGCTGGATGTCTCGGCCCTGCGCGGCGAAGCCGCGATCGAGCCGGATCCGGTCGCAACCGGGCCGGTGACCAAAGACACCCAGATCATTGCCATTTATGGCAAGGGCGGTTCGGGCAAGAGCTTCGCGCTGGCGAACCTTAGCTATATGATGGCGCAGCAGGGCAAGCGGGTGCTGCTGATCGGCTGTGACCCCAAATCCGACACCACCAGCCTGTTGTTCGGCGGCAAGGCGACGCCGACGATTATCGAGACCAGTTCGGCCAGGAAATTGGCAGGCGAGGATATTCGCATCGAAGATGTCTGTTTCCAGCGCGACGGCGTGTTCGCGATGGAGCTGGGCGGGCCAGAGGTTGGCCGGGGCTGCGGCGGGCGCGGCATCATTCACGGCTTTGAAACGCTGGAAAAATTGGGGTTCCATGACTGGGGCTTTGATTATGTCCTGCTCGACTTTTTGGGCGATGTGGTGTGCGGCGGCTTTGGCCTGCCGATTGCCCGCGACATGTGCCAAAAGGTGATTGTCGTTGCCTCAAACGACCTGCAATCGCTCTATGTCGCCAACAATGTCTGCAAGGCGGTGGAGTATTTCCGCAAATTGGGCGGCAATGTCGGCGTCGCGGGCATGATCCTGAACAAGGATGACGGCACGGGCGAGGCCAATGCCTTTGCCGAGGCGGTTGGCATTCCGATTCTGACCGCCATCCCCGCGCACGAAGATATTCGCAAGAAATCCGCCAATTACCAGATTATTGGCAAGCCCGGCGGCCAATGGGCGGGGTTGTTTGAGGAGCTGGCGCTGAATGTCGCCGCCGCCCCGCCGCTGCGCCCCGCGCCGCTGGACCAGGACGGGCTGCTGGCGCTGTTCTCCGCTGACATCACCGGGGCCGATTATGCCCTGAAACCCGCAACCCAGGCCGATATGCGCGGCGGCACCTTTGCCCCGCGCCCCAGCCTGGAAATTGTCTATGACGAGGTCTGATCCTTGACGCACGCGCCCGCCACCCCCGGCCAACGCCAGCCCGACCGGATCAGCCTTGATCCGGTGGTGGCTGCGGCTGCGGCTGGGCCGGCACCGGCGGGCGTGGTGGCGGATGGCGGGTGCCACAGCAGCACCGACCGGATGCAGGCGGCGGCCCGGGCGGCGGGGCAAAGCGAATTGCTCGATCGCTATGCCGCCGATTATCCCGCTGGCCCGCACGACCAGCCGCAATCCATGTGCCCGGCCTTTGGCAGCCTCAGGGTTGGCCTTCGGATGCGGCGCACAGCAACAATCCTGTCGGGGTCGGCCTGCTGCGTCTATGGCCTGACCTTCACCTCGCACTTTTACGGGGCGCGGCGCACGGTTGGCTATGTTCCGTTCAGCTCCGAAACGCTGGTCACCGGCAAATTGTTCGAGGATATCAAGGAAGCGGTCGAGGAGTTGGCCGATCCTGACAAATATGACGCAATCGTCGTCACCAATTTGTGCGTGCCGTCGGCCAGCGGGGTGCCGCTGCGCCTCTTGAAAAAATCCATCAATGGCGTGCGGATCGTCGGCATTGATGTGCCCGGCTTTGGCATTCCCACCCATGCCGAGGCCAAGGATGTGCTGGCGGGCGCGATGCTGGCCTATGCGCGCAGCGAGGTCGAGCAAGGCCCGGTGCCCGCGCCCAAAACCCGGGCCGACCGCCCGACCATCACCCTGCTGGGCGAAATTTTCCCGGCTGACCCCATGGGCATTGGCGCGATGCTGGCTCCGCTGGGGCTGGCCGCCGGGCCGGTGGTTCCCACCCGCGAATGGCGCGAGCTTTATGCCGCGCTGGATTGTGCCGCCGTTGCCGCCATTCACCCATTTTACACCGCCAGCGTGCGGGAATTTGAAGCGGCCGGGCGCACCGTGCTGGGTTCCGCCCCGGTGGGCGTCGATGGCACGGCGGCCTGGCTGGACGCGGTCGGCAGCGCCTGCGGCATTGCCCAAAGCGCGGTGGATGCCGCGAAGAACCAGTTTCTGCCCGCGATCAAGGCGGCGTTGGCGGCCAAGCCAATCAACGGACGGATCACCGTTTCGGGCTATGAGGGCAGCGAATTGCTGGTCGCCCGCCTGTTGATCGAAAGCGGGGCCGATGTGCCCTATGTCGGCACCGCCTGCCCGCGCACCATCTGGTCTGATCCTGACCGCGAATGGCTGGTCGCGCGCGGGGTGCGGGTGGAATATCGCGCCAGTCTGGAAACCGATATCGCGGCGGTCGCCGAATATGGTCCCGATCTGGCCATCGGCACCACCCCGGTGGTGCAATATGCCAAACAGCGGGCGATCCCGGCGCTCTATTTCACCAATTTAATCTCTGCCCGCCCGCTGATGGGCGTGGCCGGGGCAGGCAGTCTGGCGATGGTGGTGAATGCCGCCATGGCGGGCAAGGCACGTTTTGACCGGATGGAAAGCTTTTTTGCCGGGGTTGGCACCGGCGACGCGGCCGGCATCTGGGAAGATGTCCCGATGCAGCGCCCGAAGTTCAAGGCGAAATATGCCGCGCTGAGCGCCGCCGCGCGCAAGGCGGCAGAGGCGGTGGGCACATGACGCTGATCATGGACCATGATCGGGCCGGTGGCTATTGGGGCGCAACCTATGTGTTTGCGGCGATCAAGGGGCTGCAGGTGATTATCGACGGCCCGGTGGGCTGTGAAAATCTGCCCGTCACTTCGGTGCTCCATTATACTGACGGCCTGCCGCCGCATGAATTGCCGATTGTTGTCACTGGCCTGGGCGAGGAGGAATTGGGCCGCACCGGCACCGAGGCCGCGATGAAGCGCGCCTGGGCCACGCTGGACCCCGATCTGCCCGCCGTGGTGGTCACCGGTTCCATCGCCGAGATGATTGGCGGCGGCGTGACGCCAGAGGGCACCAATATCAAACGCTTCCTGCCGCGCACGATTGACGAGGACCAGTGGCAATCCGCTGACCGCGCGCTGGCGTGGCTGTGGACCGAATTTGGCCCCAAAAAAGTGCCCGCCGCGCCCGCGCCCACGGTTGGGGCCAAGCCCAAGGTCAATATTATCGGTCCCGCCTATGGCATGTTCAACATGGCCAGCGATCTGGCCGAGATCCGGCGGTTGATCGAGGGGATCGGCGCCGAGGTGAATATGGTGATGCCGCTGGGCAGCCATTTGGCCGACATGCGCCAGCTGGCCGATGCACAGGCCAATGTCTGCATGTACCGCGAATATGGGCGCAAGCTGTGCGAATTGCTGGAACGCCCCTATTTTCAGGCCCCGGTGGGGATTGAATCGACCACCAAATTCCTGACCGCGCTGGCGGACAGTCTGGGGTTGGACGCCGCGCCCTTCATTGCCCGCGAAAAACACACCACGCTGAAGCCGCTGTGGGATTTGTGGCGCAGCGTGACCCAGGATTTCTTTGCGACCGCCAATTTCGGCATTGTTGCGGGCGAGACTTATGCCCGGGGCATCCGCCATTTTCTGGAAACGGAAATGGGCCTGCCTTGCGCCTTTGCCGTCAGCCGCAGCGCGGGGGTGAAACCCGACAATGCCGCGGTGCGCGCCGCCATCCACGCGGCGCCGCCGCTGGTGATGCTGGGCAGCTATAATGAACGCATGTATCTGGCCGAATGCGGCGCGCGGGGAATTTATATCCCGGCCAGCTTCCCCGGCGCGGCCATCCGCCGCCACCCCGGCACGCCGTTCATGGGTTATAGCGGCGCGACCTATCTGGTTCAGGAAGTGTGCAATGCGCTGTTCGACGCGCTGTTCCACATCCTGCCGCTGTCGACCCAGTTGGATGCGGTGGAGCCGACCCCGGCGCGCAGCCAGCCCGAATTGATCTGGGACAATGACGCCGCCGCCGACTTAGCCGAGCTTATCGAGGCCCAGCCGGTTCTGGTGCGAATTTCAGCCGCGCGGCGCCTGCGCGACGCGGCGGAGCGGGCCGCCCGGCTGGACAGTTCAACGGTGGTGAAGGCCGCACATTTTGCGGCGGCCAGACAGGCGGCATTGGCATGATTTGCGCCAGCGCCCCACCCATTTTTGCCAGCGGCGCCGTGCCGGTTGGCCAGACATCGCCCCCAAGCGGGGCTCCAAGATTTTGGCAGTTGCCGCTGCCAAAATAACGCCGGGGGGCGTTTGCCGTCTCTCGCACTGCATGACTCAAGTGGAGGAAATATGATGAGTGATCAAAAAAACAGCGACGAAGGCTTTAGCGTTCGTGGTTATCTAACGCCCGAAGAGGCAAAAGAGTTCCACAAGATTTTCGTCTCCAGCTTCCTGGGCTTCACCGCCGTGGCGGTTGTGGCCCATATTCTGGTGTGGTCATGGCGTCCCTGGCTGTAAGCCATTGTGAAACCTACACAATATGGCCGCATCTGTGTGCCGGTTGTGACGAAAACTAATCTGACGAAAGGAATATATCATGTGGAGAATTTGGCTCATTTTTGATCCGCGCCGTGCATTGGTGGCGCTGTTCGCATTCTTGTTCATCCTGGCGCTGGTGATTCACTTCATCCTGCTCAGCACCGACAAGTATAACTGGCTCGACGGCCCGCAGACTGCTCCGGCAGTGGCGGCGATGGCGCCGGCAACCAACTAACGTCCTGCAGTGCGCGAGGCGGTGGCTCCGGCCATCGCCTCGGCGCATCGCCAGACGCTGTTATTGAGATAGGGCCTGCTGCACCGCAGCAGGGGAGGGTAGGATTATGGCGCTGCTTAGTTTTGAGCGCAAATATCGGGTGCGCGGGGGCACACTCATTGGCGGGGACCTGTTCGATTTCTGGGTCGGTCCCTTCTATGTGGGTTTCTTTGGCGTATTGACCGCGATTTTTGCGACCTTGGGGACGTTGCTGATTTTTTATGCAGCCTCGCTGGGTGACACCTGGAATCCCTGGCTCATCTCGATTGCGCCGCCTGATCTGAAATATGGTCTGGGCTTTGCCCCGCTTCGCGAGGGCGGATTTTGGCAGATCATCACAATCTGTGCGCTGATTTCCTTTGTGTCATGGGCGCTGCGTGAGGTGGAAATCTGCCGCAAGCTGGGCATGGGCTATCATGTCCCCTTTGCCTTTGGCGTGGCAATTTTTGCCTATGCCACGCTGGTCGTGGCGCGCCCGGTGTTGATGGGCGCATGGCACTTCGGCTTCCCTTACGGCATTTTCAGCCATTTGGACTGGGTGTCGAACACCGGCTATCAATATCTGCATTTCCATTACAACCCGGCGCATATGCTGGCGGTGACATTTTTCTTCACCACCACATTGGCGCTGTCGCTGCACGGATCGCTGGTGTTGTCGGCGGTCAACCCGGCCAAGGGCACCGAGGTGAAAACCCCGGAATATGAAGACACATTTTTCCGCGATTTCATCGGCTATTCGGTCGGCACCATCGGCATCCACCGCGTTGGCCTGCTGTTGGCGCTGAATGCCGGCTTCTGGAGCGCGGTTTGCATCATCATCAGCGGCCCGCTGTGGACACGCGGTTGGCCGGAATGGTGGACCTGGTGGCTTAATCTGCCGATCTGGTCGTAAGGGAGGGATTGGCAATGGCCACATATCAAAATATTTTCACCCAGGTTCAGGTGCGGGGGCACCCCGAAATGGGCATTCCGCTGGCCGGATGGCAGGACCGCACCCGCGGCACCAGCTTCAGCCATTTGATGGGCATCATCGGCCAGGCGCAGATTGGCCCGATTTATCTGGGCTTCACCGGCGTTTTGTCGCTGATCCTTGGGTTTTTGGCGTTCGAGATCATTGGCCTCAATATGCTGGCGTCGGTGGGTTGGGACTGGGTTCAGTTCGGCCGCCAATTGCCGTGGCTGGCGCTGGAGCCGCCGGGGCCAGAATGGGGCTTTACCCCCTTTGTGCCGCTGGCCGAGGGCGGCTGGTGGATCCTGGCTGGCTTTTGCATGACCGCATCGGTGCTGCTGTGGTCGGTCCGCACCTTCACCCGCGCCCGGGCGCTGGGCATGGGCACCCATGTCGGCTTTGCCTTTCTGGCGGCAATCTGGCTGATGCTGGTGCTGGGCTTTATCCGCCCGATGTTCATGGGCAGTTGGGCAGAGGCGGTGCCATTTGGCATCTTCCCGCACCTTGACTGGACTGCGGCTTTCTCGATCCGCTATGGCAATTTATTCTACAATCCGTTCCACGCGCTTTCGATCGTGTTCCTCTATGGTTCGGTGCTGCTGTTTGCGATGCACGGGGCGACAATTTTGGCGGTTGGCCGTTATGGCGGTGAGCGTGAGATTGAGCAGATCACCGATCGCGGCACGGCATCGGAGCGCGCCGCCCTGTTCTGGCGCTGGACCATGGGCTTTAATGCGACGATGGAATCCATCCACCGCTGGGCATGGTGGTTTGCGGTGCTGACGCCGCTGACCGGCGGGATTGGCATTTTGCTGACCGGCACGGTGGTGGACAATTGGTATCTGTGGGCACAGGAACATAGTTTCGCGCCTGCTTATCCCGACACCGGCGTGGTCGATCCGGCCCTGACCAACCCCAGCGCGGTTGACACGGCACCGGCTGCTGCTGCGGCGGCAAATGTGGGGAGTGCGGCACAATGATGGGCTTGTTGAACCACCGCACCCGCGCGGTCGTCACGATGGTGTTGGCGGTGCCGTTGCTGGGGCTGGCCGGGTGCGAACTTGCGCCCAAAACCTCCACCCAATATGGGTTTCGCGGCACGGGCATGAACGGGGTGACGCTGGCAAACAAGCCCGTGGTTCCCGTGCCTGCCCCGCCATATGATCCGCCGCCTTATGGCCAGCCGCTGACCGAGGCGGAAAAGGCCGGGAACATTTATCAAAATGTTCAGGTGCTGGGCGATGTGTCGGATGAGCAGTTTAATTACACCATGGCCGCAATCACCGCATGGGTGTCACCGGAACAGGGCTGTAACTATTGCCACAATCCCGAAAATATGGCGTCGGACGAGGTATATACCAAGGTGGTGGCCCGCAAGATGCTGCAGATGACGCGCAGCATCAACCAGGAGTGGACGGCGCACGTCAAGCAAACCGGCGTGACCTGTTACACCTGTCACCGGGGGCAGCCGGTCCCCGCGGCCTATTGGACCAATCCGGAGCCAAACCCGGATACGATCGTGAACCGCCGCAATGGCCAGAATGATCCGCTGCGTGGCCCCGGTTCGGCCTCGCTGCCCCACAGCTCCTATGCCATGTATTTCAGCGGCGAGCCGGGCACCAAGGCGGCGCGGGTTGGCAGTGAGGGCATGCACCCGACCCCGGCCAACACGATCACGACCATGGAGACCGAAAACAACTTCGCGATCATGAACCATCTGTCGCTCGCGCTGGGGGTCAATTGCACCTATTGCCACAATGCCAATAATTTCCAGTCATGGAACAACAGCACGCCGCAACGTGCGCTGGCGTGGCATGGCATTCAGATGGTGGGCAGCACCAACCGCGATTATATGACGGTGCTGGCGGATGTGTTCCCGGCGAACCGCAAGGGCCCGACCGGCGACGTGTTCAAGGTGAATTGCACGACCTGTCACGCGGGCCAGGCCAAGCCGCTGAATGGCGTGGCGATGAGCAAGGATTATCCCGCCCTGCGCTTTGGCCCGATCGACGTGCCGCCGATGGCGGGGCCAGCAGTGGGGCCAGCAGCGGCAACCACCGCACGCTGATCGCGAAGCTGAAAATCTGGCGGCGGCTGGGGCAACCCGCCGCCGCTTTTTTTGTGCCGGTCAAATTTGGTTTTCAGGCGCTTGTGACCGTCAACGTGCCCAGCCCTGCATCGCTTCCCCGGCTTGCAGCCCACGTATCTCGTCCAGATCGCGCGGGGGGTTCAGCCACAGCGGCATATTGGCGCGGGTCCATGCCAGCAATGCGGGCGGGAAATCGCGGTGCTGCTCCACCCGCCACGACAACAGATGGTAAATCGCCTTTGCGCCGGGTTCACCCCCGGCAAAGGGCGGTGGCGCGCCAAAACGTTGCCACGCCATCTGGTGCGGCATGGCATTGGTGCCGGCGCGGTGCAGGAAAAAATCATAATTTTCCCACGCCTGATATTGCGCGCCGCTGGGCAGCGGAAAGTTCAGGAACACGGGCGCCGTCACCGCCAGCGTGTCGCCGCCCAGCCAGCGCCAGCGCATGCCGCCGGGCGATTTGATCCGCTGGATATTCGCGCCCGCGCCCTGTTCAACATCGCCGAATATTTTGCCGTCCGCCATGCGATAGGTGATGAGCTGATAAGGATAGGCAATGGGTTCGACCTTTTTGCCGTTCCATTCGGTCAATATTTCGCCGGTTTCGGGATGGGTATAGGCAAACACCTTGCGGGTGAGATGCATCACCGGTTCACCGGGGGTGGCGGGCCAGATGACATGGCTGGAATCGAAACCGACCATGCCAAATAATTTGCGCCCGGTGGGATAGTCGTAAATCCCCCCTTCCGCGATCCAGTGGACCGGCGCGCCAGTGCCCGCCCGGGCATCGACCCACAGCCGCAGCGCCTCTGGCGCGGCATCGCGGACGGCGCTGGCGGCGGCCGTGCTGGCGAGCGCAGGCGCGGTCAACCCCGGGGCGGCAAGCGCGATCAACGCAGCCAGCCCGGCGGCGCGCAGCGTCAGGCAAGAATGGAGACAGGCGCGGTGGGTCATGGGCGGGGCCTTTGGCTGGTGGTTCATGGCGCGCAATTTGTCCGGACAGGTGGCGATTGGCAAGGGGGGGTGTTGACCAGCATGGTGTGGCGGCATGGGCCAGCAGCAAGGCCGCGATCCGCAATCACAGCAAGTCGGTCGCGCTGTGGTGCGCCGGCCAGGGGCTGACCATCCGCTGCAACGTCATCCAGCCCGCCGCGATTTTGACGCCGATGTGGGATGCGCTGATCGGCGACGGCCCGGACTGCGACGCCCGGATGGCGGATATGGTCGCGGACACGCCGCTGCGGCGGTTCGGCACGGCGGAAGAGGTCGCGGCACTGGCGCTCTATCTGGCCAGCGACGCCAGCGCCTATATGACCGGGACCGAGCTGACCCTGGACGGTGGCCTGCTGGCGGGCAGCGCGGCCAGCCCGGGGGGATAGGCACCAAAAAAGCCCCGCTGTTGCCAGCGGGGCTTTTCCGATTGCTGGCTTGGTCCGGCCTTAGTCGGCTTTCAGAAAGCCGGGCAGGTGGCCTTCGTCGGCGGGGCCATCGTCGCTGCGCGGCGCGCGGTCGCTGCGGGCTTCGCCGTCACGGCGCGGGCCACGGCCACCGCCGCCGCCATCGCGGCCACGGCCGCCGCCGCCGCCGTCGCGGCGCGGGCCACGGTCGCCCCGGCCTTCACCGCGGGGTCCACGGTCGTTGCCGCCTTCGCGGGGCGGGCGGGTGTCTTCCAGCTCGGCGCCGGTTTCCTGATCGACGACCCGCATCGACAGGCGCACCTTGCCGCGCTGGTCAATTTCCAGAACCTTGACCTTGACTGCCTGGCCTTCGCTCAGCACGTCGCTGACCTTTTCCACCCGCTCGGCGCGGATTTCGGACACATGGACCAGCCCGTCCTTGCCGCCCATGAAGTTCACGAACGCGCCAAAATCGACCAGATTGACCACCTTGCCGTCGTAAATCTTGCCGACCTCGGCCTCCTCGACAATGCCCAGAATCCACGCCTTGGCGGCCTCGATCTGGCTGGTGTCGGAGGAGGAGATTTTGACAATGCCCTCATCGTCAATGTCCACCTTCGCGCCGGTGGTCGCGACGATCTCGCGGATCACCTTGCCGCCGGTGCCGATGATGTCACGGATCTTGGCTTTGTCGATGGTCAGCGTTTCGATGCGCGGGGCATGGGCCGACAATTCGCCCCGGGCTTCGCCCAGCGCCTTGGCCATTTCGCCCAATATGTGCAGCCGTCCGGCCTTGGCCTGTTCCAATGCAGCGGCAAAAATATCGCGGGTGATGCCCGCAATCTTGATGTCCATCTGCATCGTGGTGATGCCATCGGCGGTGCCCGCCACCTTGAAATCCATGTCGCCCAGATGGTCTTCGTCGCCCAAAATGTCGGACAGGATCGCAAAATCGCTGCCTTCCAGAATCAGGCCCATCGCGATGCCCGACACCGGCGCCTTCAGCGGCACGCCCGCGTCCATCATGGCCAGCGACCCGCCGCACACCGACGCCATCGACGAGGAACCATTGCTCTCGGTAATGTCGCTGGTCAGGCGGATGGTGTAGGGGAAATCGGCCTTGGCCGGCAGCACCGCGCGCAGCGCGCGCCACGCCAGCTTGCCATGGCCAACTTCACGCCGGCCCAGCCCGCCAAAGCGGCCAACCTCGCCCACCGAATAGGGGGGGAAGCTGTAATGCAGCATGAAATGTTCATATTTCAGGCCGTCCAGCCCGTCGATCATCTGCTCCGATTCCTTGGTGCCAAGGGTGCAGGTGGCGATGGTCTGGGTCTCACCCCGGGTGAACAGCGCGCTGCCGTGCGAGCGCGGCAGGAAATGGGTTTCCGCCACAATCGGCCGCACCTGTTCGGTGGTCCGCCCGTCGATCCGCTTGCCGGTTTTCAGGATCGCGCCGCGCACAATGTCGGCCTCCAGCTTTTTGATGAGCTTAATGCCCGCCATCACCATTTGCGGGTCCAGCCCGTCGGCGGCCAACGCCGCCTTGGCCTTGTCGCGCGCGGCGTTCAGCATGGCCGAGCGCGCCGATTTGTCGGTGGTGGCATAAGCGGCGGCGATGTCGTCGCCGATCAGCCCCTTCAGCTTGGCCTTCAAATCGCCCAGATCCGCCTGTGCCGGCATCTCCCAGCGCGGCTTGCCCGCTGCTGCGGTCAATTGCTCAATCGCCTTGATCACCTCGCGGCAGGCGTCATGGGCGAACATCACCCCGCCCAGCACCACGTCTTCGGGCAATTCGTTGATTTGCGATTCCACCATCATCACCGCGTCCATCGTCGCGGCGACCACCAAATCCATGTCGCCTTCGGCCAATTGTTCGGCGGTGGGATTGAGCACATAGGCACCATCGACATAGCCCACGCGGGCCGCGCCAATCGGGCCCATGAACGGCACGCCCGACAGGCTCATCGCCGCCGACGCGGCAATCATCGCCACCATGTCAGGATCGTTGATGCCGTCATAGCTGATCACCTGGGCGATGCAGTTGACTTCGTTGTAAAAACCCTCGGGAAACAGGGGGCGCAGCGGGCGGTCAATCAGCCGCGACGTCAGCGTTTCCTTTTCGGTGGGCGCGCGTTCGCGCTTGAAAAACCCGCCGGGGATGCGGCCAGCGGCGGCATATTTTTCCTGATAATGGACGGTCAGGGGAAAGAAATCCTGGCCTTCCTTCACCGATCGGGCGGCGGTCACGGCGCACAGCACCACGGTTTCGCCCAGCGTGGCGATGACGGCGCCATCGGCCTGGCGGGCCACTTTACCGGTTTCCAAAGTCAGGGTTTCATTGCCCCACTGGGTCGTTACAGTCTTGATATCAAACATCTGGTTTCCTTTATCCCGCGCCGCCGGATGCGCGCGCGGGGCCAACATTGTCCGGGCAGACCGGCCCGGTGCGGTTTGGGGCTGAGATAAAGCGCCCCATGGGCAACGCCGCCGAATGCGCCGCCGCCCGGTCATCGCGGACCGGCGGGCACCATTGCCGCCCGGCCCATATGCAAAGGGGCGCCGCAACGGACGCCCCCCTGAAACTGGTGGACCTTATTTGCGCAGGCCCAATTTGCCGATCAGCGCGGTATAGCGCTCCATGTCCAGCCGCTTGAGATAATCCAGCAGCGACCGGCGCTTGTTGACCATCATCAACAGGCCGCGGCGGCTGTGATTGTCCTTGTGATTGGCGCGGAAATGGTCGGTCAGATTGTTGATCCGGTTGGTCAGAATCGCAACCTGAACCTCTGGCGATCCGGTGTCACCAGCGGTGCGGCCATATTCGGCAATCAATTCGGCTTTGGCTTCGGGGGCAATCGACATATTTTCATCCTCGAACATCTGGCTTGGTCAGATTGAAGCCGCGAACAACCCGGGCGGTGCCCGCCACAAGCTCGACCAGCGCCACCGGGTGATTGTCACCGCCGTGGCACCAGAACAGCCCGTCATCCGCGCTCACCCCGGTCAGAATACGGCCCTGGCGAACCGCACTTGCCGCATCCGGGGAGAGGGACAGAGCCGGGATGTCGGCCAGCCCTGCCTCAAACGGCAAGATCAATGTCTCTGCGGGCTGCCCTTGGCCGATTTCGTTCAAACTGTCCAGCGAAATCGCCCTCGCCAGCCCGAACGGCCCGGCGCGGGTGCGGCGCAGCATTGCGACATGGCCCACCGTGCCCAGCGCCAGCGCAATGTCGCGGGCCAGGCTGCGGATGTAGGTGCCCTTGGACACATGGGCAGCCAAGGTGATGCCGTCCAGCGGGCCAGGCCGGGGCGGGCCAATGATGGTCAGCCCATGCACAGTGATCTGGCGCAGCGGCATCGCCACCGCTTGCCCCGCCCGGGCTAGATCATAGGCGCGCTGGCCCCCGATTTTGATCGCGCTGAACGCCGGGGGCAGTTGATCCTGTGGCCCGGTAAAGCGGGGCAGGACGGCGGCGATGTCCGCCCAGTCCGGCCGCACGTCGCTGGCGGCAACCACCACGCCTTCGCCGTCCAGCCCGTCGGTCTGGGTGCCAAAGGCGATGGTGAAATCATAGGATTTGGCGGCGTTCAGCATCCGTCCGGTCAGCTTGGTCGCCTCGCCCAGCGCGATGGGCAGCACTCCCGACGCCAGCGGGTCAAGGGTGCCGCCATGGCCGACCTTGACCCGGCCATGGCCTGCGCTGCGCAAATTGCGCTTGACCGCCGCCACCGCCTGCGTCGAGCCCAGCCCCACTGGCTTGTCGAGGATGATCCACCCGTCCATCGCTGCCGCATAAGCGGGCGGCGGCGCGCTTTGTCAAACACCGCCGCCTAAGCCGACACCGGCGGGATTTGTCAAACCGGGGCGGGCGCGGGAACCGGCGGCGCGGCTGTGCATTTTTTGGCCATGGCGCGCGAATATCGCCTTGCCCCGCCGCGCGCGCGGGATTAACCCAAGCTCCGGCCCGATCCCGCAGCGGCCGCCGACAGACAGGAAGACACGCGCAATGGCCGAATTTCGTTTGCCCAAGAACAGCCGTCCGAGCGCAAAGGGCGCGGTCCACAAGGCCGAGGGGGCGGCGAATGTGAAGCGGTTCAAAGTTTATCGCTACGATCCCGAGAGCGGGGAAAATCCCCGCTACGACCAATTTGACATTGACACTGACCAGTGCGGTCCGATGGTGCTCGATGCGCTCATCAAGATGAAGGCGGAGCAGGACCCCAGCCTGACCTTTCGCCGCTCGTGCCGCGAGGGGATTTGCGGCAGTTGTTCGATGAACATCAACGGCAAAAACGGCCTTGCCTGCACCACCGCGATCGAGGATTGCAAGGGCGACGTCCAGATCACCCCGCTGCCGCACATGGAGGTCATCAAGGATCTGGTCCCCGATTTCACCCATTTCTATGCCCAATATGCCAGCATCGAGCCGTGGCTAAAGTCCAAGACCACCACCCCGTCGGGCAAGGAGCGGCTGCAATCGCCCGAGGACCGCGAAAAGCTGGACGGGCTGTATGAGTGTATCTTGTGCGCCTGTTGTTCGACCAGTTGCCCCAGCTATTGGTGGAACAGCGACAAATTCCTTGGCCCGGCGATCCTGCTTCAGGCCTATCGCTGGCTGGCCGACAGCCGCGATGAGCTGACCGGCGAGCGGCTGGACGAGCTGGAAGATCCGTTCCGCCTGTATCGGTGCCACACCATCATGAACTGCGCCAATGCCTGTCCCAAGGGGTTGAACCCGGCCCGCGCAATTGCCGAGGTGAAAAAGCTGGCGGCGGAGCGGGTGGCTTAAACCCACTTTGCACTGCGTCGTGCCGGGGGGCGTGATGGGCATTTTGGCGGCTTATGATGCGCTGGTGGCGGCGGGCGAGTTGCAGCCTGATGCCGCCCAGCGTGCCGCCGCCAGCCAGTTGCAAGCCGTCCAAAGCGCGCTGGAGGCAGCGCCGGTGCGCGGGTCGATCCTGTGGCGCATGACCCACCGCAAACCCGCACCCATTGCTGGTGCCTATTTGTGGGGCGGGGTGGGGCGCGGCAAGTCCATGCTGATGGACCTGTTTTTTGCGCGCACCCGGATTGCCCGCAAACAGCGGGTGCACTTCCACGCCTTTATGATTGATGTTCATGCCCGGCTGCGCACGGCGCGGGATGGCGGACGCGGCGATCCGATTGGCCAGGTCGCGGCGGCCATTGCTGGCGATGTCCACCTGTTGGCATTTGACGAGATGGTGGTGACGAACAGCGCCGATGCGATGATCGTCTCGCGCCTGTTCACCGCCCTGATCGCGGGCGGGGTGACGGTGGTGGCGACCAGCAACCGCCCACCGGCTGATCTGTACAAGGACGGGCTGAACCGCGAACATTTCCTGCCGTTCATTGATCTGATCGCGGCCAATATGGCGGTGATCGCGCTGGACGGGCCGACCGATTACCGCCGGGGGCGGCTCGGCGATGGCGCGCGCTGGTTTGTGCCCGCCGATGCAGCGGCGACGGCGGCGCTGTCGGCGGCGTTTTTTCGGCTGACCGACTATCCGCCGGAGGACAAGGCGAATGTGCCTGCGCTGGAACTCGCTGTCGGCGGCGGGCGCAGCCTGTATGTGCCAAAGGCGCTGAAGGGGGTGGCGGTGCTGTCGTTCAAGCGATTGTGCGGCGCGGCGCGGGGGGCCAGCGACTATCTGGCGCTGGCGCGGACGTTTCACACCATCATCATCGTCGGCATCCCGCGCATGGCCCCGGAAAACCGCAACGAGGCGGCGCGGTTCGTCACATTGGTCGATGCGCTTTATGAATATCGGGTCAAATTGCTGGCCAGCGCAGCGGCGCCGCCCGATGCGCTGTATGTCGCGGGCGATGGCGCGTTCGAGTTTGAACGGACCGCCTCGCGGCTGGTGGAGATGCAAAGCGATGACTGGCTGGCACTGAGCCACGGCATTGGCGAGTCGGCATCTGCGCCTTAAGGCAATCGCGAACCATTAGCATAAATTGCCGATTTTGCGGGGTTTTTGCGGTTGTGCCGCTGGGGAATAGGGGCTATCGCGCGGTTGGCCGGGCCTGACGCGCGGCATCATTGGGGGAGCGGCGGCGGCCCGCGCCTGCCCCCTGTGCGCCGCACCGGGCCGTGGTCGAGGGAGCATAAGACACCGATGGCACGCAAGAAAATCGCGTTGGTGGGGGCCGGCAATATCGGCGGCACTCTGGCTCATCTGGCGGCAAAACAGGAATTGGGCGATGTCGTGCTGTTCGACATTGCCGAGGGGGTGCCACAGGGCAAGGCGCTGGATTTGGCGCAATGCGGCCCGGTCGAGGGATTTGATGCGCGGATCACCGGCACCAATGATTATGCCGATATTGCCGGGGCCGATGTGGTCATCGTCACCGCCGGGGTGGCCCGCAAGCCGGGGATGAGCCGCGACGACCTGATTGGCATCAATCTAAAGGTCATGAAAGCGGTGGGCGAGGGGATCAAGACCCATTGCCCCGGTGCGTTCGTCATCTGCATCACCAACCCGCTGGACGCGATGGTGTGGGCGCTGCGCGAATTTTCCGGCCTGCCCCACCATATGGTCGTCGGCATGGCGGGGGTGCTGGATTCGGCGCGCTTTGCCACATTTCTGGCGTGGGAATTTGGCGTCAGCGTCAAGGATGTGAACGCATTTGTGCTGGGCGGGCACGGCGATACGATGGTGCCGGTCCTGTCCTATTCCACCGTCAACGGCATTCCCGTAGCCGACCTGGCCCGGATCAAGGGCGTGGATGCGGCCCGGCTTGATGCAATTGTTCAGCGCACCCGCAGCGGCGGCGGCGAGATTGTCGGCCTCTTGAAAACCGGCAGCGCCTTTTACGCCCCAGCCACCAGCGCGATTGCGATGGCCGAGGCCTTTTTGCGCGACCAGAAGCGCATCCTGCCGGTCGCGGCCCATGTCGATGGGCCTTATGGCGTCGGCGGCCTGTATGTGGGCGTGCCAGCGGTGATCGGCGCGGGCGGGATTGAGCAGGTGATCGAGATCAGTCTGAGCGCCGACGAGGCGGCCAATCTGAAGGTCAGCGTGGACGCGGTTGAGGAATTGTTGAGCGCCTGCCGGGCGCTTGACCCCAGCCTTGGCTGATGGACCGCCAGCTTGTCCTGTTCTGGTGCGCGATCTTCGCTGTGCCGCTGGTTTGTGGCGCACTGGCCTATCTGTCCACCGGCGGCGGCTGGCTGGTGCGGGCGGCGATGTGGATTTGGGGCGGGATGTTGCTGGGCACAATGCTGATATGGGACAGCAGCGGCTGGAGCTTGCTATTTTTCCTGCCGATCGTCGCGTCCGTCCTGGCCAGCGTCGTCGCCGTGCTGTTCGGCCTCGCGCAGGCGCGGCAGCGGGCGGGCTGAGGCGATGCGGGACATGATGTGATGGAGCCGCTGATTACTCTTTTGGTGCTGGGCTGGCTGCTCGTCGCGCCAGTGTTGGCCGGGGCATATGCGGGCAGCCCGCGGCGGGGCTGGGTGGCGATTTGGGCGCTGATTCTGGTGATCGGCCCGGCGCTCGTGTTGACCGCCTATTATGGCTGGCCATTCGGGCCATGTTATACCGATGGCGGCTGCTGGGAATTTTTGATCCTTGCCCCATTTTACCTCTCCAGCCTGCTCGCGATCATGATATTCACCGTCGTCCTGCTGGTGCGGCGGCGGGGGGCCGCGCGCCGCTCTGTCCCCCCTGTTGCTGCTGCTGACCCGGCCACGCTGGCTGGTGACGATTCACCCACCCCCACCCAGATCAAGGAATTAGATGATGGCGATCCTCGTTAACGCGGCCACCAAGGTCATTACCCAGGGGATGACCGGGGCGACCGGCACCTTTCACACCCAGCAAGCTTTGGCCTATGGCACGCAAATGGTCGGCGGGGTGACGCCGGGCAAGGGCGGGACCGTGCATGACGCCACCGGCCTGCCGATCTGGGACACGGTGGCCGAGGCGCGGGACGCGACCGGGGCCGATGCCAGTGTCATTTATGTGCCGCCGCCATTTGCCGCCGATTCCATCCTGGAGGCGATTGACGCCGAAATCCCGCTGATCGTGTGCATTACCGAGGGGATTCCGGTGCTGGACATGGTGCGGGTCAAGCGGGCGCTGTCGGGGTCCAAATCCCGGCTGATCGGCCCCAATTGCCCCGGCGTGCTGACGCCCGGCGAGTGCAAGATCGGGATCATGCCCGCCAGCATTTTTTCGCCCGGCAGCGTCGGCGTGGTCAGCCGGTCGGGCACGCTGACCTATGAGGCGGTGTTTCAGACGACCAATGCCGGGCTGGGCCAGACCACGGCGGTCGGCATTGGCGGCGACCCGGTGAATGGCACCAATTTCATCGACGTGCTGGAGCTGTTTCTGGGCGATGACGCGACCAAGAGCATCATCATGATCGGCGAAATCGGCGGCGATGCCGAGGAGCAGGCGGCGCAGTTCCTGATCGACGAGGCAAAGCGCGGCCGCAAGAAGCCGATGGTCGGCTTTATCGCCGGGCGCACCGCCCCGCCGGGCCGCCGGATGGGCCATGCCGGGGCGATTGTGTCAGGCGGCAAGGGCGATGCCGACAGCAAGATTGCCGCGATGGAGGCAGCGGGCATCACCGTATCGCCCAGCCCGTCGGAACTGGGCACCACGCTGGCGGCGGTGCTGAACGCGCGGGGATAAGGTGCCGGTTGGCGCTGGGCCAGCCGCAGCCACCTCCGGTGATAAGGACAAGATGATGGACGATCAGGCATTTGACCCGCACGATTTTGACCCAGCCGAGGTGCAGCCGGGGCCAAGCTGGGCCCGGCGTGGCTGGCCGCTGACCCCCGCTGACGATCTGACCATGGCGCTGGACCCGCAGGCGATGGCGGTGGCGGTCAAGGCGGCGGCGGCCAAAACCGGGGCGGTGCTGAGCGATGCCGAGGTGGCGCGGGCCGCCACCGACAGCATCCGGGCGATGATGCTGGTCCGCACCTATCGCGTGCGCGGCCATCTGGCGGCGAAGCTCGATCCGCTGGGCCTGATGAAACAGGAATTGCCCGCCGATCTGACCCCCGAATATCACGGCTTTACCACCGCAGCGGATCAGAGCCGGCCCATCTGGCTGGACGGCACATTGGGGCTGGAGCGCGCCAGCATTCGCGAGCTGGTGGCGATTTTGCAGGCCAATTATTGCGGCCATGTGGGCCTGGAATATATGCATATCGCCGACATTGAGGAACGGCGCTTCTTGCAGGACCGGATGGAAGGCAAGGACAAGGGCGTTCAGTTCACCGATCGCGGCAAGCAGGCGATTTTGCAAAAGGTGGTCGAGGGCGAGGAGTGGGAGAAGTTCCTGGCCCGCAAATATGTCGGCACCAAGCGCTTTGGCCTGGACGGGGGCGAGGCAATGATCCCGGCGATGGAAGCGATCATCAAATATGGCGGCCAGTTCGGGGTGCGCGAGATCATCTATGGCATGGCCCATCGCGGGCGGCTGAACATGCTGGCCAATGTGATGGCCAAGCCATATCGGGTGATTTTCCACGAATTCATGGGCGGCAGCGCCAACCCCGATGATGTCGGCGGGTCGGGCGATGTGAAATATCACCTTGGCACCAGCACCGACCGCGAATTTGACGGCATCAATGTCCATATGTCGCTGGTCCCCAATCCATCACATCTGGAGGCGGTGAATCCGGTGGTGCTGGGCAAGGTTCGGGCGCAGCAGGTGCACCGCGACGATCTGGACAAGCATGAACAGGTTTTGCCGGTGCTGATCCACGGCGATGCCGCTTTTGCGGGTCAGGGGATTGTTTGGGAATGCCTCGGCTTTTCCGGGGTGCGCGGCTATAACACCGGCGGCTGCATCCATTTTGTCGTGAACAACCAGATCGGCTTTACGACCAGCCCGCAATTCGCCCGCTCCTCGCCCTATCCGTCCGATGTGGCCAAGGGGGTTCAGGCGCCAATTCTGCACGTCAATGGCGACGATCCCGAAGCAGTGACCTTTGCCTGCAAATTGGCGGTTGAGTTTCGCCAGCAGTTCAAGCGCGACATTGTGATCGACATGTGGTGCTACCGCCGCTTTGGCCACAATGAGGGGGACGAGCCGAGCTTTACCCAGCCGCTGATGTACAAGCGGATTCGCGAGCATCGCCCGGTCAGCGACATTTATGCCGCCCGCTTGGTTGCCGAGGGGGTGATTGCCAGCGATTGGCTGGACGCCAGCCGCGCCGGGTTTATCGCCCATCTGGAGGGCGAGTTTGAGGCGGGCAAAAGCTATCGCCCCAATCAGGCGGACTGGTTCGCCGGGCGCTGGTCGGGCCTCTATGCCCCGGTGCACAGCGACGGCGAACGGCGCAATGTGGCGACCGGGGTGACGGCCAAGCTGCTGGACAGTGTGGGCCGGACGATCACCACAATTCCGGACGATCTGGCCGTCCACAAAACCCTGCGCCGGGTGATTGACGCGCGGGCGGCGATGCTGGCCAGCGGCACCGGTTTTGACTGGGCGACCGCCGAGGCACTGGCATTCGGCACGCTGGTCAGCGAGGGCTATCACGTCCGCCTGTCGGGTCAGGACAGCGGGCGCGGGACGTTCAGCCAGCGCCACGCGGTGTGGGTGGATCAGGATGATGAGCGCAAATATGTGCCGCTGTCGCTGGTCCCGCATGGCCGGTTCGAGGTGCTGGACAGCCCCTTGTCGGAATATGGCGTGCTGGGGTTTGAATATGGCTATGCCATGGCCGACCCCAAGGCGCTGGTGCTGTGGGAGGCGCAATTTGGCGATTTCGCCAATGGCGCCCAGATCATGATCGACCAGTTCATTGCATCGGGCGAGGCCAAATGGCTGCGCGCCAATGGTCTGGTGATGCTGCTGCCCCATGGCTATGAAGGGCAGGGGCCAGAGCATAGTAGCGCGCGGTTGGAGCGGTTTTTGCAATTGTGCGCGGGCGAGAATATTCAGGTGTGCAACATCACCACCCCGGCCAATTATTACCATGTGCTCCGCCGCCAGATGCTGCGATCATTCCGCAAGCCGCTGGTCATCATGACCCCCAAATCATTGCTGCGCGACAAGCGGGCGACCAGCGCCAAGGAGGATTTTCTGGGCGAGGCGCATTTCATGCGAATATTGTCCGACACCGCCGCCCCGGACGATGCGGCGGTGAAGCGGTTGGTGCTGTGTTCGGGCAAATTGGCCTATGACCTGATGGACGCGCGGGACGCCGCCGGGCTGACCGACACCAGCGTCGTGCGGATTGAACAGCTTTACCCCTTCCCCGGCGAGGCGCTGGCGGTGCGGCTGGCGCGCATGACCAACCTCACCGAGGTCGTGTGGGCGCAGGAAGAGCCGAAAAACAACGGCGCGTGGTTCTTTGCCGAATCGCGCATCGAGCACAGCCTGACCGCGGCGGGCAAGCTGGGGCTGCGCGCCCGCTATGCCGGGCGGGCGGCAGCGGCGTCGCCCGCCACTGGCCTGATGAGCCGGCACCAGACGGAACAGGCGGCGCTGGTCGCCGATGCGCTGGGGCTGAATGTGCGCGATGAAATCCGCCGCGCGCGGGGACAATGACGGCCGGTTGGCGGCCAGAAAGAGGTTGAGATGAGCACCGAGATCAAAGTTCCGACCCTGGGCGAAAGCGTCAGCGAGGCGACAATTGGCGAATGGTTGAAACAGCCGGGCGATCCAGTGGCGCTGGATGAACCCATTGCCAGCCTGGAAACCGACAAGGTGGCGGTCGAGGTGATGGCCCCGGCCGCCGGGGTGATGGGCGCCTATATCGCCGCCGCTGGTGACACGGTGGCCGTGGGCGCAGTGATCGGCGCGATCGATGCCGCTGGCGGCGCGCCAGCTGCTGCGGCCAAGGCCGCGCCCGCGCCGGCGGCGGCTGCAGCGCCTGCGCCTGATGCGGCCCCGGATGGCGGCGACGCCACGCCGACCCTGTCGCCCGCAGTGCGGCGGTTGGTGCTGGAACATGGGTTGGACCCCAGCAAGATTGTCGGCACGGGCAAGGATGGCCGATTGAGCAAGGAGGATGTGTTGGCCGCCGCTGCCAGCGCCGCCGCCGCGCCTGCTGCGCCTGCCCCTGCCCCCGCCGCTGCTGCCCCCGCCGCCGCCGCGCCAGCCACCACGGCTGCCAACCGGGCCGAGGAGCGGGTGAAGATGACCCGGCTGCGGGCCACCATCGCCCGGCGGCTGAAATCGGCACAGGACACCGCCGCCATGCTGACCACATTCAACGATGTGGACATGAGCGCGGTGATCGCGGCGCGGGCCAGATATAAGGATGGTTTTGAGAAGAAACATGGCGTCCGGCTGGGCTTCATGGGCTTTTTTGCCAAGGCCGCCTGTCTGGCGCTGAAGGATATTCCGGCGGTGAATGGCCGGATCGACGGCGACGAAATCGTCTATCACCAATATATGGACATCAGCGTGGCGGTCAGCGCGCCCAGCGGGCTGGTGGTGCCGGTGCTGCGCAATGTCGAGGCGATGGGCTTTGCCGATGTCGAAAAGGCAATTGGCGACTTTGGCGCGCGGGCAAAGGCGGGCACATTGACCATGGCCGACATGACCGGCGGCACCTTTACGATCAGCAACGGCGGGGTGTTCGGCAGTCTGATGAGCACCCCGATCATCAATCCGCCGCAATCCGCTGTGCTTGGCCTGCACCGGATCGAGGACCGGGTGGTCGTGGTGGATGGCCAGATGGTGATCCGCCCGATGATGTATCTGGCGCTGTCCTATGACCACCGGTTGGTCGATGGGCGCGAGGCAGTGACATTTTTGAAAACCATCAAGGAAGCCATTGAAGACCCCACCCGCATGTTGATTGATCTTTAAGGGACGCGACCCATGGCTGAATTTGATTATGACCTGATCGTCATTGGCGCTGGCCCCGGCGGCTATGTTGCCGCGATCCGCGCCGCGCAACTGGGGTTGAAAACCGCTTGTGTCGAAAGCCGGGCGACGCTGGGCGGCACCTGCCTGAATGTTGGCTGCATCCCGTCCAAGGCGCTGCTTCATGCCTCGGAATTGTTTGAGGAGGTGACCGGCGGGCATCTGGCCAAATTCGGCATGAGCTTTGGCGAGGCGCGGGTGGACGTGCCCGCAATGCTGGCGGAGAAAGACAAGGCGGTTGGCGAATTGACCAGCGGCATCGAATTTTTGTTCAAGAAAAACAAGGTGGACTGGCTGCGCGGCCATGCCGCCTTCGCCGCTGCCGACACGGTCGAGGTGGCGGGCAAGACCTATCGCGCCCGGAATATCCTGATCGCCACCGGGTCCAGCGTCACGCCATTGCCCGGGGTGGCGGTGGACAATGACGCCGGGGTGGTCGTTGATTCCACCGGCGCGCTGACGCTGGGCAAAGTGCCCGGCACCATGGTCGTGATCGGCGGCGGGGTGATCGGGCTGGAACTGGGCAGCGTGTGGCGGCGGCTGGGCGCGGCGGTGACCGTGGTCGAATATCTGGACCAAATTTTGCCCGGCATGGACGATGATATCCGCAAGGAATCGGCCAAGATTTTCAAAAAACAGGGCATGACCATCAAAACCGGCACCAAAGTGACCGGTGTGGCGGTGACTGGCAGCGCGGCCAGCGTGACGGTCGAACCAGCGGCGGGCGGCGATGCCACCACGATCAGCGCTGACGTCGTGCTGGTGGCGATTGGCCGCCGCCCGAACACCGAGGGGCTGGCGCTGGACCAGGCCGGGCTGACCACCAATGC
>DAIUBZ010000005.1:0-23586 GCA_036846445.1 Sphingopyxis sp.
CCTCGCGGTCTTCGCTGACACAGGCGCGATAGCCGGGCCACCCGTCGGGATAGGCCGAGGCGGCCAGCCCGGTGATCCGCAATTCCAGCGGCGTGCCGGGCGCCGCCGCCACCCGAAAATAAAACCATTGGCTGAAATCGGATTCCCGGTCCTTGGCAATGGCCAGCGTCGCCCGGTTGCCGCTGACCGATTGCACAATGATGTTGCCGCCGTCGAATGCTGCCGACAGGCTGATGTCCGCCATATTTCGCTCCGCTGGGGTGTAAGGGGGGGTGGTCAACGCACCTCGATTGTCTGGCCCGATCCACCGGGAAAATCCTGGAACAGCGCCGCCGCCAGCTTCGCCGCCGCCAGCCCCGGCTGGGCGGCTGGGGACGCGCTGGCGACACTGGTTTCCGCCCGTCCTTCCCACACCGCCGCATCGCCGCCAACCGGGTCCAGCCGCACCATCAGCCGCAAATCGGTCATCGCGCGCGGCCCGCCGCCCAGATTGAAGCTGAGGCCAAGGCCAAGGCCGGACCCATAGCTGCCCGTGCTGCCGCCCACTCCGACGCTGACGGGCGAGGGCCGCGACCGGCTGCGCTCAAACCGTTCCATTGCGACCCGGGCGGTCAGGGCGGCTGGCTGGCCAGGGGCGGCGACCACATAGCCCTGACCCTCGAGCGCCCGCTCGACGGCGGCCACATACAGGGAAAGTTCGGGGGAGGCCGCAGGAGCCGCCGCGACCGCAACCGTGGTGCCCGGCGCACGCCAATCGGCTGTGCCGCCGTGAAAGCGGGTGACCGAAACGGGTGCCACCAATGTGCTGGCACAGCCCGCCAGCACGGCACCAAGCGCCACTGCGGCCAAGCAATTCATCATCCGCGTCATGCGGCCAACATGCCCGCGGCCCGCCGCAAAGGCAAGGGGCGCGCGGACGAGAGCGATGGGGTCAGCGGTAGAAGATATGATTTTCGACCACCGCCACCCGGGTCAGCCGCCAACCGGGCGCAACGCGCCGGGCATGAAAGAACAGCGCGCCGGGCGCAGCACTGGCCCACCCGTCTGTCCGGGCAATCCGGGCGATGCGCAGCGCATTGGCCCATTGGCGGCCCGCGGTGTTGATGGCGGGCATTTTTCCGCCGCGGACAAAGCTGAATTGGCTTTTTTGAAAAACGACGCCGCAGATGCTGGACGGAAAGCGCGGCGAGCGCATGCGGTTGACCACGACCTCAGCCACCGCCAGTTGCCCGGCGAGCGATTCGCTGCGCGCTTCAAAATAAATCGCCCCAGCCAGGCAGTGCAGCTCGGCATCAATCTCGTTAGGCACCGGCGTGGCCGCGACCAGTTCAGCCAGCGAGCGCGGCGCTGATGGGGCGGTGTCGGCGACCGGCGGGACCGCCGGTTCAGGCTCAGGGGCAGTGGGGGCAGTGGGGGCGGCGTCGGGCGTCAGCACAATCGGCTGCGGCATGTCGGCGCTGGCCTCAGCGCCGGCAGTGGCGGCTGTGGCAGTGGCGGCTGTGGCAGTGCTGGCGGCGGCGACCGCTGCGTCTGCGTTATTAAATGCATAACCCGGCTGGGCGAACACGAGCAGCGCGGAACCAGTCAGGGCAAGAGCAGTCCAACTGGCAAATTTCAAAACAGGCGACATTCATGGCTTCAACTGTGCGGGTGAATCTCGGACCGGACACTTTGCCACCCGGGCACACCCGATGCAGCGCAATGCCCGCCGATATCAACCGACTGCGCGTCCATCCCTATGCTGCGGAGACGGATCAACCAATGACCAGCCCCCGCCAGGACGACCTGCGCCTTGACGATGCGCGGCGGATATTGTGCAGCGCAGCAAAGTCAAGCCGATTGTGACAGCGCAGCGACGAACTGTGCGGCATCCGGGCTATCCAGTTCCACCAGCCACAGATCCGGGTCAATCCGGCGGCGGCGGGCAAGATAATCCGCCCGGACGCTGGCCGGTTCGGCAATGGCCGGTCCAACCGCGATCCAGCGATCGGCGCGCGGGTCATATTCCAGCAACGGCCCCTCGTCCTGCCGATCGCGGCATTGTACCAATATGCTGCCGCGTTGGTCATCGCCCGCCAGCACAACCACAGCAAAGCCGCCGCGCGCCGCAGTCGCGCGGCGCAACAGGTCGACCATCAGGCGGCTGGGCAGCACGGACCGCAATCAGGCGGCGTTGCGGGTTTCACTGTCCACCAGCACCGCATACAGCGCCTCATCGCTGTTGGCCCCGCGCAGCCGGGCCACAATCGCGGAATCGCGCAGCAGCCGCGACACGCTGGCCAGCGCCTTCAAATGATCGGCGCCAGCGTCGCGCGGCGACAGCAATACGAACAGCAGATCGACCGGGACATCATCAACGGCATTAAAGTCAATCGGTCGCTGAAGCTGAAACATCAGCCCGCGCACCCCAGCGATGCCATCCAGCTTGGCGTGGGGTAGGGCAATGCCCCGGCCAAAGCCGGTTGATCCCAGCCGCTCGCGCTCCAACAGCGCCTCCACCACCTCACCCCGGTCCAGCCCCAGCGCCTTACCGGCGACGTCGGCCGCGGCCGCAAAAAATGCCTTGCGGCTTTCCACACTCAATTTCGCCCGCACCGTGGCGGGATAGACCAAATTCGACAACATCATCATTCACCGCAATATTTGGGGCTGGGCGCGGCACAGCGCGCCCTGGTTAGCGGCGCGCCTAGGCGCTTATCGTTGAAAAATCCAGCCCCTTCCCGGCCGCGCCCCGCCACAGCGCCCGGTCAGCGAGGTTCAACCCAGCCAATTGTCGCATCCTGGCGGCGATACACCATATTGAACACGCCGGTGCGGCTGTTCATGAACATGAGGGCATTGGTGTTGCGCAAATCCAGCATCATCACCGCGTCAGACACGCTGGCGGTCGGAATATCCACCATCGTCTCGGCAATGATCGCGGGGGCATCGCCAATATCGTCCTCCGCCTCGGCGGGCGGTTCGAAGACGACATAGCCCGCATTGTCCTCGATCAATACCGCCGCGCTGGCCATGTCCAGATTGCCGGACCGGGCCTTGATCCGTCGCATATACCGCCGCAACTGCTTCTCGACCCGGTCGGCGGCCTGTTCGAACGCAGCATGGGCATTATGGGCGTCGCCCCGCCCTTTCAGCACCAGCCCCTGCATGATGTGGGCGACGATATCGCAGGCGAATTGATCGTGGGGGGCCTTGCTGAATGTGGCCTGCGCCCGGATGGCGCGGCTGAAATATTTATCGGCAATCGCGCTCAATCGGTCCGTGACATGGGTGTTGAGCGCCTCGCCAGTATCCATCTGATGGCCTGAAACCCGGATATCCATGTCATTCTCCTTATTGCACCGCGTAGATTATCTCTGGGGCACAGGCGCTTCGCTTTGCATCCAGTTTGGCAACCCCAATTCGGTAAGAAACTGCTGATGCCGTGCCAGATCGTCGGCGGACACGGCGGCAAATCGCGGCTGGCGCGCCATTGGCGGCGTGGCCGGAACTGCGGTTCCGGGCGGCGGCGGCGCCAGCTCCGTGCCAATTGCGGCATCGGCCAGCCCCAGCCCGATCTGGCGGCCCCCGGTCAGCTCGATATACACCTGAACCAGCAATTCCGCATCGAGCAGCGCGCCATGCTTCACCCGGTGGGTGCGGTCGATGCCATAGCGCACGCACAGGGCATCCAGGCTGTGCTTGCTGCCCGGAAACCGGCGGCGGGCCATTTGCACGGTGCAGATCATCCGGTCATCGCCCAGCGCCAAGCGGCGGGCCCGGGCGAGTTCGGCATTCAAAAACCCAAAGTCAAAGGCGGCATTGTGGGCGACCAGCGGCGCGTCGCCGATAAAGTCCAGCAATTGTTCCGCCCGATTCGCAAACAGCGGCTTGTCAGCCAGAAACTGCGCGGACAGGCCATGCACCGCCTCAGCCTCTGGCGGCATGTCCCGTTCGGGATTGAAATAGGCGTGAAAACTGCGCCCGGTTTCGCGGCGGTCGACCAGTTCAATACAGCCAATTTCCACCAGCCGGTCACCGCGCGCCGGGCTTAACCCCGTGGTTTCCGTATCAAAAATAATTTCACGCAGCATCGCATCACTATCCGCCGCTTTGCCGCCGAACACAAGCGATGATCTGGTTCACCCGGCGCAGCATCGCCAGCCGGGTGCCGCCGCTGGCAATCACCGCATCCGCGCGGCGGCGCTTGGCATGGTCTGGCATCTGGAGCGCGCGAATCCGGGCCAACCGCGCCGCCGTCATCCCCGGCCGCGCCAGGAACCGCCGGCGCTGTTGCCAGCCCCGCGCTGACACCACCAATATGTGATTGACCCGCCGCCCGCCACCCTTTTCCAGCAGCAGCGGAATGTCCAGCACCACCATCCGGTGCGCCTGATGCCGCCGCACAAAGCGGCCTTGTTCGCGGGCGACGGCGGGATGAACCAACCGTTCCAGCCGGGCCAGCGCGGCGGCGTCACCCAGCACCCGCGCCCCCAGCGCCGCCCGGCTGACCCCGTTCGGCGCGGTCGTGCCGGGAAAAGCAGCTTCAATCGCGGCGATCAGGGTGCGATCCTGTGCTTGCAGGCGATGAACCGCTCTGTCTGCATCGAACACTGGCACCCCGGCGCGGGCGAACAGCGCAGCCACGGTGGATTTTCCCATCGCCGCCGATCCCGTCAGCCCCAACAGCAGGGGCCGCCTGCGCCCCCGGCGAAGGGCTGGAAGGCGGGACGGCAAGGTCACGCGCCGGTTAGCAACAACTGGCGAAGCGCTGCGTCATCACCGGGCGGCGGGCGGCCGTAAAACAGTTCAAACGCCACCGCCGCCTGACCAATCAGCATGTCCAGCCCGTCAATCGTCGCCAGCCCCTGCGCGCGCGCGGCCAGCATCAGCGGCGTATCCACTGGCGCATACACCAGATCATAAACAATCGCCTCGGCGGGCAGCCGGGCCAGATCAATCGCCAGCGGGGTGCCGCCCGCCATCCCCAGACTGCTGGCATTGACCAGCAAATCCGCAGGCGGCACCGCCAGATCAGCGGCCAGCGGCAAGGCCCGTCCGCTAAGGCTGAAATGGCTGAGCAGCGCGGCGGCTTTCAGCGGGCTGCGGTTGTAAATTGTCACCTGTGCAGGCTTGGCACGCGCCAGAGCGAACAACACGGCCCTGGCCGCGCCGCCCGCACCGATGACGATGACGTCGCTGCCGCCCAGCTCAACCTCGGCCAGCGGCGCATAAAAGCCAGCCGCATCGCTGTTGGTGCCCACCAACGCCCCCGTTTCAGACCGGAAGATGATGTTCATCGCCCCGATACTGGCCCTCACCCCGCCGGGGTCAGCGACCAGATCGACCACCGCCTGTTTGTGCGGCAAGGTGACGTTGCAGCCGCGCCACGCCGGATCAGCCGCGCGATCGGCGACATAGGCGCTCAGCCCGTCGGCGCGGACATGGCAGGCCCGATAGTCCGCGCCAATGCCCGCAGCGGCCAGCCAGTGACCGTGGATCAGGGGCGATTTGCTGTGGGCAATGGGGTCGCCAATCACCTCGGCATAGGGCGCCGGACTTGTCATGTCGCCAGCCCCCGCGTGCGAAGCCATGCCAGCAGCGGCAACATGGGCAGGCCCATGATGGTCCACCGGTCCCCTTCCACCCGTTCAAACAGTTGCACCCCCGCTCCCTCCACCTGATAACATCCGACGCAACCGGCAATCTGCGGCCACTGCGCCGCGACATAATCAGCAATTTGCGAATCGCTGAGCGGGCGCAGGGTGATGGCCGCAACCGCCACATGCCGCCACACCACACCAGCCGCGCCGTCGCCGACGGTTTCCGCCACGGCAACCGCACTGAACAGGCGATGGCGGCGACCTGCCAGCACCGCCAATTGCGCGCAGGCGGCATCGGGCGTTGGCGGTGCTTCCAGCAAGCTGCCATCATCCAGCGCCAAGAGTTGATCGCCGCCAACCACCAGTGCGCCCGGATGCTGCGCCGCCAATTTCAGCGCTTTGGCCTCAGCCAGCGCATCGGCAACGTCCCGCCCGCCATGGCCGCCAGCAACCAGCGCCGCGATCAGCGCGCTTTCGTCGATTCGCGCCGGTATCGCCCGAAACGCCAGCCCGGCATCGCGCAGCAACTGCGCTCGCGCCGGGCTTTGTGATGCCAGAATCAACTCCATCGCGGGGCTACTCCACCGCCGCGCCGCGATCTTCCATCAGCCGGATGATCGCCGCCGCGGTTTCCTCAATTGATCGCCGCGACACATCAATCACCGGCCAGCCATTGTCGGCAAACATTCGCCGGGCATAAGCGAGTTCGCGTTTCACCGCCTCGTCATCGACATAATCGGTTTCCGGCGCTTGATTGAGCGACAACAGCCGGTTGCGGCGAATCTGGACCAGCCGGTCCGCGCCGGTCGTCAAGCCGACAACCAAAGGTCGGTGCAGATGGAACAGACAGGCCGGTGGCGGTGATTCCGGCACAATCGGGATATTGGCGGTGCGATAGCCGCGATTGGCGAGGTAAATGCTGGTCGGTGTTTTGGATGTCCGCGACACCCCGGCCAGCAAAATGTCGCAATCTTCCCAATCTTCCCAGCCCACCCCATCGTCATGCGCCACGGTGAACTGAATTGCCTCCACCCGGGCAAAATAGGCGTCATCCAGCATATGTTGCCGTCCCGGACGCGCCTTGGCCTGCTGGCCGACCATATTGGCAATCGCGTCGCTGACCGCGTCCAGCGCCGCTACGCTGCGCAGGCCAAGCGCCTTGGTTTGCCGTTCCAGACTGGCGCGCAAATCCCGGTTCACCAGAGTGAACAGCACCAGGCCGGGGTCTGCCTTTACCTCGGCAATAATCCGGTCCAGATGCGATTCCGACCTGACCATTGGCCAAAAGTGGCGCACGACGGTAATATCGTCAAATTGTGCCAATGCCGCCTTGACCAGATTGTCCAACGTTTCACCGGTGGAATCGGAAATCAGATGCAGGTGCAATTTGGTGGTCATGGCTGTGCAATGGCGCACCGCGTGCCAATTTGGCAAGAGGCTGGTCGGACGCCATCGGGTTCATACTGCTGCTGGTTCTGGCGCGCGCCAAAGGCTGGGGATGGTCGGTGGATAACTGTGGTGATCATAAAAGCGGGGACAATTGCCCCCGGTTTCTCCGCCCCGATTGTGCCGACTTATCCACCGACCGGCGATTTTGCCCCCAGGCTGGGGAAAATGGCGCGCACATTCGAACCGCTACCGCGCGACTCGCCGGGCAAGCTGGGCTTCGCTCGGACAAGCGACCCGGCTGGGAGCCGACAACCATGTTGGCAAACCGGGGATAAGTGCCTAAGCGCTGCTTTGTCCTCCAGCCAACCTATGCCACCATTTTATAAATCAGACTCTTAAGGTTTGATAAGCGTCAGGAAACCGAGTTTTGGCCAGCGATCCAACTCCGAATTCAGCACCGGTCAAACCGCTGATGGCGGTGTTGCAAGGCCAGAAACCCGACCGGCCCCCGCTGTGGATGATGCGGCAGGCTGGGCGATATTTACCCGAATATCGCGCATTGCGGAGCGAATATGGCGGATTTCTGGACCTGTGCTATACCCCGGAGGCAGCCGCAGAAGTGACGGTGCAGCCGCTGCGCCGGTTTCCATTTGATGCGGCAATTTTGTTTTCGGATATTTTGGTTATCCCCCACGCCATGGGCCAGAATCTGTGGTTTGAAACCGGCGAAGGCCCCCGGCTGAGCCCAGCATTGGTCGATGGCTGGCAAGCCGGATTGGCCGCCGCACCCCAGCGGCTGGACCCGGTTTATGCGACGGTGCGGCGGGTGAAAACCATGCTGACCGATCGCACGGCATTCATGGGCTTTGCGGGCAGTCCGTGGACCGTTGCGACCTATATGATCGCTGGACAGGGCAGCAAGGATCAGGCGGCGGCGCGGCGGCTGGCCTACCGTGATCCAGTGGCATTTGCGGCGTTGATCGGCGCGATCGAGGTTGCCACCATCGAATATCTGTGCGGCCAGATCGCTGCCGGCGTCGATGCGGTGCAATTGTTTGACAGTTGGGCGGGCAGCTTGGCACCGGCTGAATTTGAACGGTGGGTGATTGCGCCCAATGCCCGGATTGTGGCGGGGGTGCGGGCCCGTCATCCGGGCACGCCCATCATCGGCTTTCCCAAGGGTGCGGGGGCAAAATTGCCCGCCTATGCCCATGAGACGGGGGTTGATGCGGTCGGGCTGGACGAAACCGTCGATCCCCGGTGGGCCGACGCCCATTTGCCGCCGGGCTTGCCGGTTCAGGGCAATTTGGATCCCCTGTTGCTGGTGGCTGGTGGCCCCGCGCTCGATCATGGCGTCGATGCAATCATTGCCGCCTTTGCCGACCGGCCCCATATCTTCAACCTGGGCCACGGTATTGTGCCCGACACGCCGATTGCCCATGTCGAGCAAATGGTCCGGCGCGTGAAACATGGCTGAGCGGTGGGGTGAACGGTGGCAGTTTTTTGGGACACGCTCGGAATCATCACCATGTGGCTGAAGGCGGCCCATATTATTTTCGTGATTTTCTGGATGGCGGCGCTGTTCATGATGCCGCGTTTTTTCATTTATCAGTCCCAATGCGCGGTCGGGTCGGCCGAGGATCGCCAATGGGTTGACCGGGTCAGCCGGTTGCGGCGGATTATCATGACGCCGTCGTTGGTGATTGTGTGGGCGCTGGGGTTGCTGCTGGCGGCAAATGGCAATTATTGGACCCAGCCATGGTTTGCCCTGAAATTGCTGCTGGTGCTGGGCTTATCAGCCTACCATGGTTGGCTGGTGGGCACGGCCCGCAAATTCGCCCGGGGTGAACGGTCGGTAAGTGAGAAAGCGATGCGCTTTTTGAACGAGGTGCCCGGGTTGGCCACCCCCGCAATTGTGATTTTGGCCGTGGTGCGGCCATTTGGCTAGGGCGCGAATTGACTTGAGTGGGCTGGCCCGCTAATCCTCTGCCAATCGATCAGCGCCGCCCACATGATTGGGCAACTCGCCGCTCCTGCCAAATTCGGCCTTATCATCCCCTGATAAGCGATTTTTCCCATCAGACTGCGGGCGACAGCCCATGTGGATTTGTTCATGCACTTAAAAGATCTCAAGAAGAAAACCCCGGCGCAGCTGGTTGAGATGGCCGAAGAATTGGGGGTTGAGGGCGCGTCGACCTTGCGCAAACAGGATTTGATGTTTTCAATCCTGAAGGAGACGGCTGAGGAAGGCGAAGAGATCATCGGATCGGGCACGATTGAGGTTTTGCCTGACAGTTTCGGTTTTTTGCGCTCGCCAGAGGCAAATTATCTGGCCGGACCGGATGACATTTATGTGTCGCCCAACCAGGTGCGCCGCTTTGGCCTGCGCACCGGGGATACGGTTGAAGGCGAGATTCGCGCGCCACGGGACGGAGAGCGCTATTTCGCCCTGACCAAGGTGATCCGGGTCAATTTTGACGATCCCGAAGCCGTGCGCCACCGGGTGAATTTCGACAATCTGACGCCGCTTTACCCCAATGAACGGCTGAAACTGGAACTCGACGATCCCACGATCAAGGACCGGACCGGGCGGGTGCTGGATGTGGTTACGCCGCTGGGCAAAGGTCAGCGCTGTCTGATCGTCGCGCCGCCCCGAGTCGGCAAGACCGTGATGATGCAGAATATCGCCAAGGCGATTTCGGCCAATCATCCCGAAGCCTATTTGATCGTGTTGCTGATCGACGAGCGGCCCGAAGAAGTGACCGACATGCAGCGCACCGTGGTCGGCGAGGTGGTCAGCTCCACCTTTGACGAACCGGCAACCCGTCATGTGCAAGTTGCTGAAATGGTGATTGAAAAAGCCAAGCGGCTGGTCGAGCACAAGCGCGATGTCATCATCCTGCTCGACAATATCACGCGGTTGGGCCGCGCTTACAACACGGTGGTGCCAAGCTCGGGCAAGGTGCTGACCGGCGGGGTGGACGCCAACGCGCTGCAGCGGCCAAAGCGGTTTTTCGGTGCCGCCCGCAATATTGAGGAAGGCGGTTCGCTGACCATCATTTCCACCTCGCTGATCGACACTGGCAGCCGGATGGACGAGGTGATTTTCGAGGAGTTCAAGGGCACCGGCAATGCCGAAATTGTGCTGGACCGCAAGGTCGCGGACAAGCGGGTGTTCCCGGCGATTGACATCGGCAAATCCGGCACCCGCAAGGAAGAATTGCTGGTGGAAAAAGACACATTGTCGAAAATGTGGGTGCTGCGCCGTATTTTGATGCAAATGGGCACCGTGGATGCAATGGAATTTTTGCTGGACAAGATGAAGGATTCCAAGAGCAATCAGGAATTCTTTGACAGCATGAATCAATAAGCCGAACCCCAGATCACGGGCCGATCGGGCTGACAACCAGTTCAGCGCAAATGTTCGGCGAAAAAGCTGGCGGTGCGGGAGTCGGCCAATTGCGCGCCCGCTTCATCGCGCCGGCTGCCGCTGGTTGCGGCAAAGCCATGGTCCAGCCCGGCATAATCGTGCAGCACCACCTGGGGGTGCGGGCCAAGGGCGGCGTGAATAGCGGCCTGAGCGGCGGGACCGACAAAATGGTCGGCGGTGGGAATGTGCAGCATCAACGGCCGGGTGATTTGCGCGGATTCGGCCAGCATCGTGTCGATCATCACACCATAATAGCCGACCGCCGCATCGACACTGGTGCGGCACGCCGCCATATAGGCAAGGCGGCCGCCCAGACAAAAGCCGACCAGGCCTACTTTGGCAATTTGCTGATCGCGCAGCCAATTCAATGTGGCGGCAATATCGGCCGCGCCATCATCAGCATCATATTGGCCAAAATAGCCCAGCGCCTGTTGAAATTCCGCTTCAATATCCGGATCAAGCTGAATCCCCGGCGCGAAACGCCAGAAAATGTCGGGGGCAACCGCCAGATAGCCCTGTTTCGCCCACTGGTCGCATTTGGCGCGAATGCCGGCATTGACGCCGAATATCTCCGGGACGACAATGATTGCTGCGGTCGGCTGTGCGGCGGGCCGCGCGACATAGAGCGGCAGGGCGCCGCCCGTGGCGAGAATTTGAACCTGTGTCATATGGCCTCGCTGCTTGCGATCTGAGTTGGTTGCGCCCAAGTTAGCAGGTGGGAGCAGGCGCTTTCAAGCGCCATGCCGCGATGTGGGAGAAGATGCCGTGAAAATTTCCATCGATGTCGATTGCACGCCAGAGGAGGTTCGCACCTTGCTCGGCCTGCCCGATCTTCAGCCAGTGCATGATATTTATCTCGATCAGGTCAAATCGGTGATGGCCAAGGGCATCACCCCGGACCTGGTCCAGACGGTGGTGAAAAACTGGGTTCCGATGGGTGAGGCTGGATTGGGGCTGGTGCAGGGATTGATGGGGCAGTTGGGCGGATCGCTGCGCAATGCCGGGTCATCGGCGGCCAAACAGGCGGCGCAGGCGGACCCGGCCCCGGCAAAGTCAGCTGACAAGCCAGCCGCCAGCGGCAAAAAATGACCCATCAACCGGGGCCAGACGGCGGCCCCATCGCATCGACGATTTTTGCCTTGTCCAGCGGGCAACCACCGGCGGCCATCGCGGTGATGCGGATCAGCGGGGCAATGGCCGGGGCTGCGCTGATGGCGTTGGCGGGGCGGCTGCCCCGGCCGCGCCGCGCCGCGCTGACAGAATTGCGCGATCCAGCCACAAGCGAATTGCTCGACCGCGCCTTGGTCCTGTGGTTTCCGGGCCCGGGCACTGCAACCGGCGAAGATTTGGTCGAATTGCATTTGCACGGCGGGCGGGCGGTGGTGGCGGCGGTCGCGGCGACGCTGATCGCCCAGCCGGGTTTGCGCGCGGCGGAGCCGGGCGAATTTACCCGCCGCGCCTTCGCCAATGGCCGGATTGATCTGGCGGAAGCTGAGGGGCTGGCCGATTTATTGGCTGCCGAGACGGAATATCAACGCCAACAGGCGTTGATGCAGGTTGATGGCCATGTCTCGCGCCAGATCGCACAGTGGCGCGGCCAATTGGTCGCCTTGGCGGCGGCGGCGGAGGCGATGCTGGATTTTGACGACGAGGGTGATGTTGGCGCCGAAGCCGATCTCAGTCAGCGCACCAGTGCAGGCATTGCTGCTTTGGCGGCGGATATCGGCCAATGGCTGGCGCGGCCTGCGGCGGAGCGGATCCACGACGGGCTGACGGTGGTGATTGGTGGGCCGCCCAATAGCGGCAAATCGACCCTGCTCAACCATATTGCACAGCGAGAGGTGGCGATTGTGTCGCCCATCGCCGGCACCACCCGCGACATTGTCGAGGTGCCGCTGAACCTCGACGGCCGGGCAATCCGGCTGGCGGACACCGCCGGTTTGCGGCATAAAGGCTCAGACGCCATTGAGGCCATTGGGATCGACCGCGCCAAGTCATTGATTAACAGAGCAGATATTCTGGTGTGGCTGGGCGATGTCAGCGATTGCCCGGCCCATCCCGCCGCCATATTGGTGGCACCGAAACAGGATTTGCGGGTGCCGGGCGAGCCGCCACCGGTCGGCCTGCCGATCTCGGCTCACAGCGGGGCTGGGGTGGCTGAGTTGTTGGCGCGCATCACCGAATTGGCGGTCGGTGTGTTGCCAGCACCGGGCGAGGCTGCGTTGAATGCGCGGCAACGCGCGGCATTGGGCCAGATGGCTGAATGGCTGGCCGCTGCCACTGACCCGCGAATCGCCGCTGATCCGGTGTTGGTGGCAGAACAATTGCGCGGCGCATTGGCCGCGCTGACCCAATTGTCCGGCGAATCGGCGGTCGAGTTGATGCTTGACCAACTGTTCGGGCGCTTTTGCATCGGCAAATAATCGCTGTTCCACGTGAAACGCTCACCAGTTTTTGACCCGGATGCCCTGCTGCGCTACGGGCTGGCGAGATGACCAGCTTTGACGCCTTTGATGTGATTGTGATTGGCGGCGGCCACGCCGGGACCGAGGCGGCGGCGGCGGCGGCGCGCATGGGCGCGCGGGTTGCTCTGGTCAGCCATGATCCAGCGCTGATCGGCACCATGTCCTGCAACCCCGCGATTGGCGGGCTTGGCAAGGGGCATTTGGTGCGCGAGATTGACGCGCTGGACGGCCTGATGGCACGGGCGGCGGACGCGGCGGCGATCCATTACCGGATGCTGAATGCGTCAAAGGGGGCAGCGGTGCGCGGGCCGCGCACTCAGGCCGACCGGAACCTCTACCGCCGGGCGATTCAACAGATGTTGGCGGAATATCCCGATATTGCCGTGGTTGCTGGGGAGGCGGCGGCGCTGGTGCTGGCGGCGGGCACGCGCCGGGTCGGCGGCGTGACCCTTGCGGACGGGCAGCAGTTAAGCGCGCCAGCGGTGGTGCTGGCAACGGGAACATTTTTGGGCGGCATCTTGTTTCGCGGAGCGGAGCGGATGGTGGGCGGACGAATTGGCGAGGGCGCGGCGACCGCGATGGCCGCCCAATTGCGGGCGGCGCAGTTGCCGATAGCTCGGCTGAAAACCGGCACGCCGCCGCGTCTTGATGGTCGGACGATCAATTGGGCGGCGCTGGAGGTTCAGCCATCCGATGACGGCGATTGGACATTTTCGGCGTGGAGCCGCGCGCGGACCGTGCCACAGATTTTTTGCGCCGTTACCCGCACCAACCCCGTCACCCATCAGATCATTGCCGACAATCTGGCGGATTCTCCGCTGTTTTCCGGGGCGATTGGCGGGAAAGGTCCGCGCTATTGTCCCTCGATCGAGGACAAAATCCACCGGTTTGGCGACCGCGACGGCCATCAGATTTTTCTGGAACCGGAGGGGCTGGACAGCGATCTGGTCTATCCCAACGGCATTTCCACCTGCCTGCCGTCCGCGGTCCAGCAGATGATGATCCACAGTATCGCTGGCCTGGAACAGGCGCGGATCGTGACCCCCGGTTACGCGGTGGAATATGACCATATTGATCCGCGCGCGCTGGGCCATGATTTGCAGGTCGCGGCGATGCCCGGGCTTTATTGTGCGGGCCAGATCAACGGCACCACCGGATATGAGGAGGCGGCGGCGCAGGGTTTGGTTGCCGGGGCGAATGCTGCGCGCGCGGCAGCGGGCATTGGGCCGCTGCGACTGGACCGGCACAATAGCTATATTGCGGTGATGATCGACGATCTGGTGCTTCAGGGCGTGACTGAACCCTATCGGATGCTGACCGCCCGGGCCGAACACCGGTTGCGGCTGCGCAGCGACAACAGCATCACGCGGTTAACCGCATGGGGCATCGAGCAGGGATTGGTCCGGCCCCCGGTGGCCGCGCACTATCGCGACATTGCCGACCAACGCGCCGTCCTTGAGGCCGGGCTCGCCCGCACCGCCAGCCGCACCGATTACGATCAATTTGCGGTTAAGCCGCCGAACGACGGCAGCAAGGCAACTCTGGCCGCAGTTGCGGCCCAGTCGAGCCATGCTGCCACCGAGGTTGTGGCCATGCTGGCGGCGGCAATGTCGGTGGCACTGGACCAGTGCGGGCGTGAGATTTGCGCCGAACTGGTCGAGGATGCGCGTTACGCCCCCTATGTGCAGCGGCATCGCCAACAATTGGACCAATTGGCCGCCAATGAGGCAGTGCCAATCCATCCGGCCATCGATTATCGCGCAATTGGCGGCCTGTCGCATGAAATGGTCGAGCGGCTGACCGCCTCCCGGCCCCGGAATTTGGGCGACGCCAGCCGCATTCCGGGCATCACCCCCGCTGCCCTCGCCGCTATCATGGTGTTCAGCCGCAAGCGGGCGGCGTGAGTGCGCCGGCGACACCGGTGGACGATGCGGCGGCGCGGCAATGGCTGACCGCCACATTGGCACCATCTGATCGCCAATGGGCGATGCTGGAAACTTATGCCGCCGAACTGGTGACGGCGAATCAGGCGCAGAATCTGATCTCGGCAGCGTCACTCAGCCAATTGTGGTGGCGGCACATTGTCGACAGCGCGCAATTGCTGCGGTTTGTCCCGCGCGGCGCGGCGGGTCCTAGGCTCGATCTGGGCAGCGGGGCGGGACTGCCGGGGCTGGTGCTCGCGATATTGGGCGATGAGGCGGTGACGCTGGTGGAATCGCGGCGGCTGCGGGCCGAGTTTTTGCGCCGCATGGTCGAGCGGCTGAATCTGGGCTCGCGGGTGCGGATCGAACATTGCCCCGTTGAACGCCTGCCGCCGGTTGGCGCAGCGGTGATTGTGGCCCGAGCTTTCGCGCCCCTGGATCGTTTGCTGACATTGGCGGCCCCGCATGCGAGCGAAAATTGCCGTTGGATATTGCCAAAGGGCCAATCGGCGGCGGCGGAACTGGCGGTACTCGAGCCGCGCGTGCAAAAATTGTTTCACGTGGAACCAAGCTTGACCGATCCCGCCGCGCAAATCATTGTCGGCTGCGGTGGTTCGGCCGCGATCGCGGAGCTGCCGATGGCCAAGCTAACGGGGCTGGCAAAGCCTCGGCCGCAACAACCAAGGAAATGGCGATGATTTGTATCACGGTTGCCAATCAAAAGGGTGGGGTGGGCAAAACGACCACTGCCATAAATCTGGCGACTGCGCTGGCGGCGACGGGGTGGCGGGCCTTGCTGATGGATCTTGATCCACAGGGCAATGCGTCAACCGGCCTCGGTATTTCCCAGGGCGCGCGGGTGCTGAACAGCTATCATGTGCTGCGCGGCGAGGCAGCGCTGGTCGATGCGGTGGTGCCAACCGCTATTCCCCGGCTGGACATCGTTCCGGCAACGGTGGATTTGTCCGGAGCAGAGATTGAATTGGTTGAATTTTCCGACCGGTTGCACCGGTTGCAGCAGGCGATTGCCGCAGCGCCGATCGGGCGCTGGGATATTTGCCTGATTGATTGCCCGCCGTCACTGGGCATGCTGACGCTGAATGCAATGATTGCGTCTGATTCGCTGATCGTGCCGTTGCAATGCGAATTTTTTGCTCTGGAGGGACTGAGCCAGTTGTTGACGACGGTTGAGCGGGTGCGGGCGCGATTTAACCCGCAATTGTCGATTCGCGGGGTCGCCCTGACCATGTTTGACCGCCGAAACCGGCTGACAGATCAGGTCTCTGACGATGTGCGCGCCTGTCTTGGCCCCATTGTGTTCAATACGGTGATCCCACGAAATGTTCGCCTGTCAGAGGCTCCCAGCCATGGCTTGCCCGCGTTGATTTACGACCACCGCTGTTCCGGGTCGCTCGCCTATATGGCGTTGGCCCGCGAGTTGATTGACCGGTTGCCCGCGCCCAAGGTGGCTGCATAAATGTCTGACAGCAAACCGGAAAATGGCCATATCGGGCCACCACCGCTGGCCAGCCTGGGGGCGGTGCGGCGTCGGCCAAGCGGGCTGGGACGCGGGCTGAGTGCGCTGCTGGACGACGCGGGCGGCGCGGGCGGTGAGGGGGCTGCGGCTGCCCGGCCTGTTGGCGGCGTTGCCAGCATCCCCGTCGCAGCGATTCAGCCGATGCCGGGCCAGCCCCGGCGGCACTTTGACGAGGGTGCACTGGCGGAACTGGCAGCGTCAGTGGCGCAGCGCGGGGTGTTGCAGCCGATTTTGGTGAGGCCGCTGGCCGCAGGCAGCTTCCAACTGATCGCAGGCGAGCGGCGCTGGCGCGCGGCCCAGCGCGCCGGCCTGCATCAAATCCCCGCATTGGTGCGCGATTTGTCGGACAGCGAGGCCTTTGAAATCGCGTTGGTGGAAAATATCCAGCGCAGCGACTTGAACGCGATTGAAGAGGCAGCGGGCTACCGCCGTTTGATCGCAGAATTTGGCCACAGTCAGGATGCATTGGCGCAGTTGGTCGGCAAATCGCGCAGCCATGTCGCCAATTTGATGCGGTTGCTCGACCTGCCACCCCCGGTTCAGCAGTTGGTGGCCGAAGGGGCTTTGGCTATGGGCCATGCCCGGGCGCTGATCGGGGTCGACGATGCCGAGGATATTGCCGCGCATATCGTGAAGTCCGGCCTGTCGGTGCGAAAGGTCGAGCAATTGATTCGGCGCCGCCGCGATTCCTCGCCGCCGCGCCGCGCCCGGGCTCACGCGGGCGCCATCGATTCGGATGTGGCGGCAGTCGAGGCCCATTTGGCGGAATGTGTGGGGATGCCAGTGGCCATCACCTACCCCGGCGATGGGTCAGGGCAACTGGCCATTCGCTTTCAGTCGCTGGAGCAACTGGATTTGCTGTGTCAACGGCTGAGCGGCGAGCCGATTTAGCGAATTTGGTTGGAGCAACCGGGTGGCAATTTTCCGATGCCGTCCCGCCTTCGCAGCTTTATCAATGGCTTACGTGGTTTTGCGGAATCAAATATTGTTGCCGCATTAACCATCATGGCTAGGAAGAATCTCACCAGCGCTGGGTAAACCACGTCCAGCAAGGGTCAGAACGATCACTTGCGTGCAACCGAATATGCAAGGGACCAGAAATTATGACCACCATGTTGAAGCGTGCCATGATCGGCACTGTCGCCGCCGCCATCGCCATGTCTGCCACCGCCGCCCACGCTGCATCCGCAACTGGCCAGGCGAAGGCAAAGATTCTGCGCCAGATCCAACTGGCCAACACGTCAGATCTGGACTTCGCCACGATCATCAGCGGCGCGACCCCGTCAGCGGTGTTGATCGCGCCGAACGGCGCGTCGCTGTGCGGCCCGACCCTGACCTGCGTCGGCACCCCGACTGCTGCCAATTTTGACATTCAGGGCACCAACAATGCTGTGGTGCTGGTCGGCGGTGACAATAATGTCACGTTGAACGGCGACCTGGGCGGGTCGATGACCGCGGCGCTGATTTACTCCGCCGCTTCGGTCACGCTGACCAACGGTCCGGGCACCGTGGGCGGCAGCTTCCAGGTCGGCGGCGAACTGGCGGTGGGTGCGAACCAGGAATCCGGCAACTATGTCGGCACCTTCAACGTGACCGCCAACTATCAATAACCCCGGCGCGCGGCGGCGCTGGCCCGGTGGTCAGCGCCGCCGCCCGATGGCGGCTGCATGGCCCGCACGCCCACCTGGCGTTGCGGGCCATGTTTTTGCGGTGCAAACCCGGCATCGGGAAAACTGCTTAGCAAAATATCAACCATGATCCCCTTATTGCTGGCTGCACGACAGCCTGCGCGTGTTCAGCGCTGGATTCCCGTTTTCTGCCGGAGTGGTCAGCATGTTTCGTTTTTTCTCGCCCCTCGCAATCGCCATGGCCCTGTGGGCCAGCCCCGCCGCCGCCAGTGACTTGCTGGTCGCGCCGACCCGGGTGGTGTTCGATTCGCCGCGCGGGACGGAGGTGGTGCTGAACAATATCGGCAGCCAGCCCGCGACCTATCGCATCTCGTTGGAAATCAAGCGGATGACCGCTGCCGGAGGGTTGGTCGATGTGCCAGAGGCGGAACAGACCGACAGCGAGCGCGCTGCCGCCGCGATGATCAGTTTCAGTCCCCGCCGCGTCACCCTGCCGCCCAACCAGCCGCAGGTGATCCGGGTTGGGGTGCGCCTGCCCGAGGGCCTGAACCCCGGCGAATACCGTGCCCATATGCTGTTTCGCGCCGTCCCCGACACCGCGCCCGTTGTGCGCTCGCCCGATGTGCCTGCGCCCGCCGGGGTGTCGATCTCGCTGACCCCCATTTATGGCATCACCATCCCGGTTATCGTGCGGGTCGGCGAGCTGAGGGCGACGGCAGAAATTGGCCGAAGCTGGGTCAGCACGGATGGCGAAAATGGGGCGTTCAACTTTGAGTTGAACCGCGTGGGCGATCGCTCCGTCTATGGCGATATCGAGGTGCGCCGGGCCGGGGTTGCCGACCCGTTGCTGCTGGCCCGCGGCATCGCGGTCTATCCCGAAATCGCCGCGCGCAAAGTCTCCATCCCGGTTCCGCAGGAACTGGCGGCCGCCCTGCGCGGCCCGGTCACAATCCGCTACACCGAAGACCGGGAATTGGGCGGCGGCACGATCAGCCAGCGCGAATTGGTGGTCGAATGACCGGACCGGGCTGATCGTGCGGGCGGCAGCCGATGGCGTGGGGCCGCAAATTGCTGGCAATGGCGCGGTGGATTGCCGCGCTGTTGCTGTTTGCGCTGCCCCATGGCGCGGCGGCCGGTGAGTGGACGGCCAATGCCGACGACCGCTGGCTGCTTGATTTGCGGTCGGGCCAATATCGGCTGGGCGACGGGCTGCGCGGTTATCAAACCCCCGCCGGCGTCTGTGTTGATTTTGCCGATACGGTCATGGCGCTCGACCTTGCGGTGCGGGTGGACAAACAGTTGCGCCGCGCAACTGGCTGGGTGTTTGATGAGCGGCGGCAACTGGTGCTGGACCGCGATGCGGGGCAGGTGCGCGTCGGCAGCCGGACCACGCCAATCGGCGGTGGCGACATCGTTGACACGCCAGAAGGCTGGTGTGTTCAGGTCGATAAGCTAGCGAAATGGCTGGAGCTGCCGTTGATTGTCGACCTGTCCAATGCCGTCATCCGGATTGAAACGAAGGAAAAAATGCCGTTTCAACTTGCGGCAGAGCGACGGGCGCGGGCCGCGAAGATCCGGCCAAACACGGGGTTTGACCTCGCCAGCCTGCCCCAGACCACCCGGCCCTATCAAATGTGGCAAGCCCCCTCGGTGGATGTCACGGCATCGGCCACGGTGGTGTCGGATGGTCGTCAGGGGGTGAAGGCTGCCGCGCGCTATGAGCTATTTGCGGCTGGCGAGGCTTTGGGGGCCAGTTTTGATGCGCGGCTGGCATCGAATGATCGGGCGGTGCCGGAAAGCCTGCGCGTGCGGGCCTATCGTTCTGATCCGGCCGGGAAATTGCTGGGGCCATTGGCGGCGACCCATTTTGGCGTTGGCGATGTTGCATTGGCCGCCAGCGGGTTGGTCGCACAAACCACCTCCGGGCGGGGCGCGATCGTCACCAACCGCCCGCTTGAGCGGCCCGACACGTTCGATCGCACCAGCTTTCAGGGGGATCTGCCCATTGGCTGGGACGCGGAACTGTATCGCAACGGGCAATTGCTGGGCTTTTCGGGTGCCGATGCGGCGGGCCGCTATGCCTTTCTGGATGTGCCATTGTTGTACGGCGCGAACCGGTTTGAAATTGTGCTGTACGGCCCCCAGGGGCAGGTGCGCCGCGAGATTAAACAGATGCAGGTGGGGATGGACAGCATTCCGCCGCGTCAGACCTGGTATTGGCTGGGCTTTGCTCAGGAAAATACCGACCTGCTCAATTTGGCCACCCGCCCATTGACCGTCAATCGCGGCTGGCGCGGCAGTTTCGGGCTGGAACGCGGCCTTGATACCCGCACCTCGGTTGCGGCAAATTTGCACAGCTTGGATATTGAGCGGGTCAGGCGCAACTATGGCGAAGTTGCGCTGCGGCGCTCGATTGGCTCGACGATCGCCGAACTGGGCGCGGCAATTGCCGATGACGGGGGCAAGGCGGTGCGCGCGAACTGGCTCGCGGCCTTTGGCTCCACCTATATTCGGGCCGAGGCGATGCGCGGTTGGGGCGATTTCATCTCGGATCGCCTGCCCAAATCGCTCCGGTCGACGATCGGCCTGTCGATTGACCAGACCCTGACGATGGGCCGAACCATATTGCCGGTGCATTTTGACCTGCGCCATACCGAACGGGCCGGGGGCTTGACCGCAGTTGAAGGATCGGCCCGGGTGTCGGCCAGTTTGCAGCGATTGAGCCTGACCGGCCAACTCGACTGGGTCCGCACCACGACCGGGCGCGGGCCGGGGCCACCGGACGCGCTGACCGCCAAATTGCTGGCCAATGGCCGGATTGGCCGCGTGCGGCTGCGCGGCGAGGCCCAATTTGCCCTCGCTGGCCGCCCCGCCGACACCAGGCTGGCGGTGGTGGGCGAATGGTCCGGCGCGCGGCACGGCGAATGGCGCGCCGCACTGGGCTATGACGGTGCGGCACGGCGCGGCCGGGCCGGGCTGGGCTATACCCGCCAGTTCAAGGCGTTTCAGATCAGCGGCACGGGTGAGGCGGCCAGCGATGGCGCGGTGGCGGCGTCGCTGGCGCTGGCTTTCAGCCTTGGGCCGCGCGCGCGCGGTGGCTGGCGGGTCAGCAACCAGAAATTGGCCAGCCGGGGGCAAATAGCCGCCGAGGTGTGGCAGGACCTGAACGGCGATGGCCAGCGCCAGCCCGGCGAGCCGGGGATCGCCGGGGTGGAGCTGACCGCTGGCAACAGCGCCATCGGCGCCGTGACCGATGCCGCGGGCCGGGCGATGATCGACGGGCTGGAACCGCACCGGCCCATCATGATCGGCATTGATGGCAGCAGCCTTCCCGACCCCTATTTTCAGCCCGCCCTGCCCGGCATTGTCGCCACGCCCCGCCCCGGCGTTGCCGTGACGATGGCGCTGCCGGTGGTTGCGGCGGGCGAGGTGGAGGGCATATTGGCCCAGGCGGGTGGGAAGTTGCTGGGCGGCATTGCGCTGGAATTGGTGGATGATGCCGGGCGGGTGCGGGGGGTGACCATCAGCGAATATGATGGCTATTTCCTGTTCGAGGCAGTGCCATATGCCAGTTACCGCGTCCGTATCCAGGCCAGTTCGGCAGCAGCGGCGCGGCTCGACCCCGGTTTTGCCGTGACGGCGGCCCCCGGGGCCGCGCGGCCCCGGGTGCGGCTTGGTACGGTAACTGTGGCCGCCGCCACAAAATTCGCCGCCAATTAACCATTTATTAGGCACGATTTCCGATAGCTGCGGACGGTCGGCAACGGCCCGATGGGCGACACCGGCCCCAGCGAACAGAGGGATGAACTTGGACATGACCAACCGCCACACCAATGTCGATGTCGCGATTGTCGGCGCCGGGCCGGCCGGGCTGACTGCGGCCTATTTGCTGACCAAAGCCGGGCTGAGCGTGACCGTGATTGAAAAAGACCCGCGCTATGTCGGCGGGATCAGCCGCACGGTGGAGCATGACGGCTTTCGCTTTGATATTGGCGGCCACCGCTTTTTCTCGAAATCCGAGGAAGTGGTGAATCTGTGGAACGAGATTCTGCCCGACGACTTCATCCAGCGCCCGCGCATGAGCCGTATCTATTATGAGGGCAAATTTTACAGCTATCCGCTGCGCGCGTTCGAGGCTTTGTTCAATCTGGGCATTGTCCGGTCAACTCTGTGCATGGCCAGCTATGTCCAGGCAAAACTGTTCCCGAACCGCGAGGTGCGCAGCTTTGAAGATTGGACGGTCAATCAATTTGGCCGCAAACTTTATTCCATCTTTTTCAAAACCTATACCGAAAAAGTATGGGGCATGCCCTGTGATGAAATGTCCGCCGACTGGGCGGCGCAGCGGATCAAGGGGCTGAGCCTTGGCGCGGCGGTGCTGGACGGGCTGAAGCGCAGTCTGGGGCTGAACAAGGCCCCCAATGACGGCATGGCCACCAAGACGCTGCTGGAAACGTTCCGCTATCCCCGGCTTGGCCCGGGCATGATGTGGGACGCGGCGCGCGACAAGGTGGTGGCGGGCGGCAACCATGTGCTGATGGGCCACAGCTTCAAACAATTGACCCAGGACCAGGTGACGGGCCGCTGGCGCTTGACCGCAGCTATCGCGGATGGCGGCGAGACGGTGATTTCGGCGGCCCATGTCATCAGCTCCGCGCCGATGCGCGAACTGGCGGCCCGCATTCATCCGCTGCCCGCCTGTGCGCTGAGCGCCGCGCCGCAACTGAAATATCGCGATTTTTTGACCGTGGCGCTGATGATCAAATCGCCCGACCTGTTTCCCGACAATTGGATTTATATCCACGACAGCAAGGTGCAGGTCGGCCGGGTGCAAAATTTCCGCAGCTGGTCGCCGGAAATGGTGCCCGATCCTGACATCGCCTGTGTGGGCCTGGAGTATTTCTGTTTCGAAGGCGATGGGCTGTGGGCGTCCAGCGATGCCGATCTGATTGCACTGGCGACCCGCGAAATGGCGATTTTGGGGCTGGCCCGGGCCGAAGATATTGTCAGCGGGGCGGTGGTGCGGCAGGAAAAGGCCTATCCCGTCTATGACGACAGCTATGCCGCCCACGTCGAGACGATGCGCAGCGAACTCGAAGCGGCCTATCCCACCCTCCACATGGTTGGGCGCAACGGCATGCACCGCTACAACAACCAGGATCATGCGATGATGACGGCCATGTTGACGGTGCGCAACATCATTGCGGGCGAGCGGCTGTACAATATCTGGGGGGTGAACGAGGACGCCGAATATCATGAAAGCGGCACCGAGGGTGAGCAGGCAGCACTGGCGTCGGTGCGCGAAGTGCCCACCCGGGTTGTGCCGGACGAAGCCGCCAAGCCTGCCAAGGCGGCCTGACCATGGACCCGCGGGCGGTGGCCACCGCGCCGGGCCGCAGCATCGCCATCCGCCGCGACCTTGGCCAGTTTACCCGCTATGTCGGGGCCAGCGGGGCGGCGCTGGCCCTTGATGTGGCGGTTTTTCTGGCGCTGCTGGCCGCCGCCGTGCCGTCATGGGCGGCATCTGCCGCGGGCTATCTGGGCGGGCTGGGCATCCACTGGTTGATTAGCAGCCGGCTGGTGTTTGCTGACCGCGCCGCGCCATCAGGGCCAGCGCGCGCCCGGCAACGCGG